>NZ_JACJOK010000015.1:0-53239 GCF_014695505.1 Trichocoleus sp. FACHB-90 | reverse complement strand
ATCGCGTTTAGTGAGGAAGACGTTATCGAATTCTTAGAAGTTGGAGAACCATATCGGGGCAATTTGGTACTTCGTTCACCACTACAATGCATCCTTACCTGTTTAGCACTACCAAAGTTTTTGTCATTCATAATTTGTTATCCAGCGGTAAGGTGGAAAATGGCTGTAAGTAAGGGTTTTTCAACCTACCACCCGCTCTTTATCTGCTGGAAAAGTTGCCAGAATATGGCAATTAAAATTTAGCTAATCTTAACATACTGCTCATTTCTTAGGGACACGGCAATGCCATGTCCCTGCGTAGCACTGGCATCTTGGGTGCACTACGTCGGGAGAGAAAAATCCCCATTTAAAATTTAAAATTTGCTGGTTGCTACGTTTATTCTGAGTCAACTCGCTTAACGTTACCAGCTTTGATCCAACCTTGTTGTTCGCCATTTTCTAGGCGTACCTGCTGCCACCTTTTATCGTCACTTTCTTTTATAACCACAACTCGCTGATTGAATCCAACCCCACCAACGCGGCTGGCTTCCAGAGTGGGGTTCTCCCTTAGACTTAAGCCTTCTGGCCAGGTGACACTCGCTATGTAGGCTCCTGGTTCTAGCTGAGTCGAGGGTGTAGGAGTGGGACTGGGTTGAGCAGAGGACGCAGGTGTTGGCTTTTTGGACGCGCTCGCCGCCGCCTTGGCTTTCAGCACCGATTTATCGTTTGCATACATCGGCTTCGCGGGCGGTGTTGAGAGTTTAGTCAGGAAGTAATAAGCAGTAGCACCACTAGCCACCACCAACAGGGATATCGCCAGGAAAAAACCGATTAAAAATTTTACTAACCCCGAAAAACTCATGACGGTGATTCCGGTTGTTGCAACTTATGAAAGCGACTACTCAAACTACAGTGTCTCGAAGCCATACGGGCTTTACCTGCGGCTGCCCAATCTTGCAGAAACTGGATTTGCTCGCTGGCAGTCCGCGCCAGAGGCACAATCTGGCTGGCGGCTTCTAGAATATCATCTACGGTGAAGTCTCGATTCTGGCTAAATCCAATGTGCATTGCTTCTATAAGCGTTTGCTCAATTTCTGCCCCGGAAAAGTCCGGTGTCTCGTATGCCAGCCGATCTAAATCGTAGCTATTCAAGTTGTGAGGCCGCAGTCGGGATAAGTGTACCGCAAAAATGGCGCGACGTTCCTCTGTTTCTGGCAAACCGACAAAAAATATTTCATCAAATCTGCCTTTCCGGAGCATTTCCGGCGGTAAAGCCTGAATATTGTTAGCAGTGGCAACTACGAAAACTGGTGAGGTTTTTTCTGCCAGCCAGGTGATAAAGGTGCCAAAAACGCGGTTGCTGGTTCCGGCATCTCCTTTACCATCCATTCCAGAGAAGGCTTTGTCAATTTCATCTATCCATAGTACACAGGGAGCCAAGGCTTCTGCGAGTTGAATCATCTGTCTGGTGCGAGATTCTGATTCGCCCACCAATCCCCCAAAGAGTCGCCCAACGTCTAGGCGCAATAGGGGTAGGTGCCAGTGATGGGCGATCGCTTTTGCTGTTAGAGATTTCCCAGTTCCCTGAATTCCCACCAGCAGTAAACCTCTGGGATAAGGTAAACCATATTGCCTAGCTCGTTCTGAGAAGGCACCGCCTCGCCGCAGCAGCCAGTCTTTCAGGTTATCTAAACCGCCAATATCAGAAATTTTCTCGGTTGTCGGATAAAACTCTAATATTTGCGTCTGACGAATGCTCTGACGCTTTTCTTCTAGCACCAGTTCCACGTCTTCGGGACGCAGTTCGCCGTGGGTTGCGATCGCCCGTGCCAAAACCCGTCGAATCCGATCCATTGACAAACCTTGGCAGGAACGCACCAGTTCATCCAAGACTTTACCGCCGAGAGATTTACCTGTCGCACCCAGCAGACGTTCTACTTCGTTCTTAATTTCTGCTGGTGCTGGCAGGGGAAACTCTATGACTGTCAAAACTTCGCCCAAGTCTGAGGGAATATTAACTTGCGGCGACACAATAACAATGTTTTTTGGCTGGGATTTCAGCCGCCGCGATAAATTCCGAAGTTTTCTGGAGACGGAAATATCTTCTAAAAAGCGGTGAAAATCTCTCAAAAGGAAGATTGCAGGGGAGGCGGCGGGTAATTTTTCTACAAATTCTAATGCTTGTAGGGGATTACGACGACCGAACCCGGCATCATTGGGGTTGCCTTGGTAGCCATCAACAAAATCCCAGATATAGACTGCGCGATCGCCTGTTCTTTGAGCGCACTGTGCGATCACCGCTTCTACTCGCTCCTCTTCGGGAGTCGGAATATAAATTGCCGGATAACGGGCGCGTAGGAGCAGTTCAAACTCGTCACTGAAGCTCATATTGTTGTTAAGAATGCTAATGGCTAATGGCTAATTGCTCGTTTGTTCAAAATCCATTAGCCATTAGCCAATAACTAATGACTAATAACTATTTGGGCAGTTGTCTCTTAAGCGCTTCTAAAGCCTCCCAACGCCGATCTGAGGCCGTTTCGGAGGCATTTTTATCGCCTGCTTGAATTCCCGAACAGTTTTTGTCACAGAGATTTCTGGGAGGAATTGCCAGACACAGCTGTTCGTACAACCAAACATCGGGGTGAAAATCACCGTATGGCGATAGCATTTCCACCAAATCTTCTAGCGGTGTCTCCCGTTCCAAAGGCCCGCTATCCGGTTTTTCTGCCGCTTCATCTAGCCAAATCATTTCTGAGGTCTTAAGGGCTAGGCGGTGGTTATACTGTTGCAAGCAGCGGTGGCAGGTGAGTGTGGTAATTGCTTCTGCAACAGCAGAAACCTCAAGGTAATTTCCTTGATGGGTAACTTTTATCTGTCCGCGCACTGGGGTTAAGGTTTCCAGTTCCGGTAAAAACTCATCAATCTCTATTACTTCTGTGCGCTCTGGCGCTTTTGTCAATCCCGGAATATAAATCGTCTTCATAATGATTCAGCCATCCTTCTTACAAAATTAAAAATGAAAAATTAAAAACTTAAGCTTTTAATTTTTCATTTTTAATTTTTAACTCCTCAGCCGCACAACCAACCTTCGATCCGGCTCCTGGCCTCGACTGTAGGTTTCTAAATCTTCGCTCTCTTGAAAATAGGTATGAACTTGACGACGTTCGGCTGAAGACAATGATTTCATTTCATATTCTTGACCAGTTTGGCGCACCTGCCCTGCGGCATATTCAGCCATTTCCAGTAGTTCTGCTTGCCGCTTTTGCCGATAGCCGTCGAGTTCAATGGTGTAAGCTGTCTGATTTTCCCGATCTTGGCCAAGGTTCAAAATCGAATTAGCAAGATACTGGATGGCATCAAGAGCAGTACCTTCAGTGCCAATTAAGGCTTGAATTTGTGCTGGTGTTAGTTTTGTTTCGTCGATAGTCAACCAGTAGCTTACTCCTGATTCTTCTGGTGGCGAGTCAATTGCTGGCGCGATCGCTTGCTTTTCGACTGTAACGCCTGTGGGAAATTTCCCTAACCGCAGAAGTTCTTCCAGCCACTGTTGACCCCGCTGCATTATGTGATCGCTCATGGCTAACTCGAAGCTTTTTTCTTAGATCGACCGGGTTCAAAGGGAAGTGCCTCTCTTTCCTTTGATTTTGTTTCTTTTTCTGTTTCTTTTTCTTGCACCTCTACCATTTTCTGGATATTTTCTGGCAGTGGTTCCCGCGACAGAATAAATGTCTGAGCGGTCTGAAAAATGTTGGCAATGACCATGTACATCAGCACTCCAGCTGGCAAGGGGAAGAACAAAAACATCCCCGAAAACAGGACTGGGGTGATTTTGTTTACCGTAGCTTGCTGCGCGTTTGCGTCGCCTGAACCGCTGTTCTGTCCAGAGAGAACTTGGTTGATATACAAACTGATGCCAAAAAACAGCACCATTCCGATGATATCCCAGTGGATAGTTCCGTCGTCATCAAAAGCGCCCACACGACCAAGCGCATCAATAAATAGGAATCCCTTATCTGCCGCCAGTCCCGGAACTATTCCCTGAATAGTTGCTTCCCCAGGCTGTAAAGCTTCCAGGGTGCCATCTTCATTCAACCGCACCCGATCCTCGCCTTTTGTCACCTTCCAATGAGGCACCAGCTTGGTTTCGGGATAGTCGGTGAGTAGTTGGGACAGAGGTTTTCCCTCAACACTTTGAAATTCTACTTTGGTTTTTTCCCCAATCGCAAGGCGATTGCCCCCAGGCAGCAAAGCTGCAATCGGAGCATGAACGCCATCGGTAAAGTAAATGTTTTGCGGTTTGGTTACAAAAGCTTGCGGTTGGATGCGTTCAATTTGTTCTTGAGGAAATATTTCCAGGTTGACGGAGTAGTTTACATCAGAAAACGGCGAACCCCGCAAGGTGGCGAACAAGGCAAACAGAACTGGCATTTGCACCAAAACAGGGAAACATCCTGCCAAAGGGTTGCCAAACTCTTTGAACAGCTTGCTCATTTCTTCCTGCTGTTTTGCCGGATCGTCTTTGTAGAGTTTCTGAATCTCTTCTTGCCGCTTTTTCATCAGCGGTTGAGTAACTTTCATCCGCCGCATATTGCGAATGGAGCCTGCACTCAGTGGATAGAGTGCAAAGCGAATCACAAGTGTCAGCGCCACGATGGCGAGACCATAGCTTGGCACAATCCCGTAGAAGAAATCCAGGATTGGCAGCATGACATTATTGGAGAGAAACCCGATACCAAAGTCCATTCGTTCTGAGTCAAAGAGGGCGCTAGTAACTTGAAGTGAATCTAATCTAAATTTATCTAATGTTTCTCGTTTTGGGGGTTGTATAGCATCACAAAAGCTTCCCTGGCGCTGATTTTAGATTTTAAATGTCATAAATTCCATTGTTCTATCTAAAATTCTTCAGCAAGGAAGAATGCTACCCTAACGACTTGGAGGAACCACCCGGTTTCCCGGTTCTGGCATCTACATTCTCGGTGATGTAATCATAAATTTCCCGGAATCTAGGCAGGGATCTGAGTTCTAGACGGCTACCATCTCTGAGGGTTAGCACCATGTCACCCCAGAGTCCGAGTCCTCTGGGAACTTTAACGGCCTTGACGATTTCTGAGTAGATGATGTCGGTGCGATCGCGCCCCATCCAACCACCTGTCACCGATATCCGGCGGTCGGTAATCCGGTAGCGCAACCACAGCGATCGCACAATCGCTCCTACTGTCAGCGGCAAACAGATTACTGTGAATCCCAACAGAATATTTATAATCAAATCGCCAATATGCGGCCCACCTTCATAAAAGGTTTCCTCTTTAATCGCCATCTAGTACCTCTGCTTGTGCCAACAACTGCTCTAATTCTCGCAAAATTTGACCATAATCGCACTCAACTGCTGTCGGTCGCACCACCACTACTAACCTCCAGCCTGGCGATAGTCGGGGCAACAGACAGCGAAAAGCTGCTCGAATTCGTCGCTTGATGCGGTTCCGGATTACTGCTCGTTTGCTGACTTTTAAGCTGATAGATATTCCTATCCGTGCCGGCACCTTACCAGTTCCCACACCAGTTGCGCCCCCAAGCGGCGACCTTAGCGCTCGTAAAGTTAAGTGAGTGGTATTGCGCCGCATTCCACTCTGATACACGGCTGTAAAATCTCGCCGATGCCGGAGTCGATTTGCTTTCGATAATGCCACTGGAAACTTCCTTACCTCGGTGGCTTGGAGAAGGTTGAAGGCGAAATTAATTCATCCTTCATCCTCCATCTTCCTAAACGCTAAGGCGATAACGTCCTTTTTTTCTCCGGGCTTTGATAACGTTCTGACCGTTTGTGGTACGCATCCGCGCCCGAAAACCGGATGTTCTTTTTTGTTTGCGGTTAGTGCCGCCGAGAGTCCGCTGAGTCATTGGTGATTACTCCTATAGCAATTGATGCTGTAAAAAAAAGTCACAATTCTCTAGCTTAGCACCAAATCGCTGCGAGTGCCTTTTACCCAATGGCTGGAAGGCTCTCTCCGTAAAGGCAAAATGCCTACAATAATTTGCTCTCTCAGTCCTCTTGCCTGCGCCAAGGACGTGAGAGAAGTTGCTTTTCGTTGTTAATTAATACTCAAAATCCAGGTGCCGAGGTAACGCGGCAACGGTACATCACCGGGAGTGAGGATGGCAGCATTGAAATAATAAACTCCCCCAAAAGGCGGGTTCTTCACGTTAGAGAACACCAATTCTACATTGTTCCCAGCCGGAACTGGCTCCTCCATATAAATTAGAACCTTGTGATTCTCTTTGTCCCAGTTAACCTCTCGAATGGGAAACTTTTTACCTTTGACACGCACCTCCATGCTTTTAGTGTCAAACTTGCCTTTGTAGTAGTCCGGATAAGAAACGATAAACTGGGCAGCGCCTAATTCCATTTTCTTGCCGGGAATCTTCAGCCGATAGCGATCCCAATTATCCGATTGACCGCCGAAATCCAAAAAGTAGGACAATTGATTTTGCCGCTCTACACCACTAAAGATGGTTAATCCGGGCAGATTCTGCGCCTGAGTCAGGGTGGAAAACCCCGCAAGCAAGCAACCAGTCGCCGCCAGAGCAGTCAGGAGGCGTCGTGTAGAGGATTTTATGGACAACATAGGCTGATTCCCTCAACTGTAGATAGTGAGATAGTGGGCTGGGCGTTACTAAACTTTACTGTTTTTGACTGTATCAGGTATTTCACAATACCTGATGAATCGGTGCTTGTGACGCGGAAAGCTTATAAAAAGTGCCTCCCGTTGGGGACGCGGGGACGTGGGAGATTTTTGTTTGGTGGCCAAGCGCATGAGCATCTATGGCGAAGAGAGCTGCTGCATCACCGATCTCGCTTAACAGCCATCTTTTTATTGACTAATGTATACCATTGTATAGTTTTTTATTTAATTTTTTGAATAAATTTGACAAAATCAACAGCAACCAGAGGTTTCAATTAATCTTAACTGACGGCACAGAAGCTAATAGCCACCGAAAATTTTTAGGGCAAGCTTTTCCATCATTAAGATGAAAGTTTTTTAAAATTGTCTAGAAGTGTGTGGATATTACAAAGAATGTGCGATCGCGCTCAATCCAAATTCATAAGACAAAATTAAAGAGACGGATTGGGATTTAAGAATTAACATAGGATTCCAAAGGGCTGGAAAAATTGATTGGGAGAATTCATGAGAATATCGGTTGCTAAAGAAGTTGAAGTTGGTGAACATCGCGTTGCTCTGGTGCCTGACATTGTAGGCAAGTTGGTAAAACAGGGTTTAGAAGTATGGGTAGAGGCGGGTGCTGGCGAGCAGGCCTTTTTCTCTAATGAAGCCTATGAAGCAGCCGGAGCAAAGATTGTCGGCGATACAGCGGCTTTGTGGGGCGAGGCAGATGTCCTACTAAAAGTTAATCCGCCTGCATTGCATGAAGTTCACCAGATGAAGGAAGGAAGCGCCTTGGTTGGGTTTCTGAATCCTCTAGGGAACCCAACATTGGTGCAACGTTTAGCCGAGCAGAAAGTAACAGCTTTCAGTATGGAGATGATTCCCCGTACCAGTAGGGCGCAAAGCATGGATGCTTTGTCGTCTCAGGCGGGGGTGGCAGGTTATAAGGCGGTATTGATTGCGGCGGCGGCTTTGCCGAAGTTTTTCCCAATGTTGACGACAGCAGCAGGTACAATCGCACCAGCCAAGGTGTTTGTGATGGGCGCAGGTGTGGCGGGACTGCAAGCGATCGCTACCGCTAGACGACTTGGTGCTGTAGTAGAAGCTTTTGATATTCGCCCAGCGGTGAAGGAAGAAGTGCAAAGCTTGGGAGCCAAATTCGTCGAAGTCAAACTGGAAGAAGAGACTGTGGCGGCTGGAGGCTATGCTAAAGAAGTTTCTGAAGCATCCAAGCAGCGGACTCAGGAAGTCGTAGCCGAACACGTCGCTCAGTCGGATGTGGTAATCACCACCGCCCAAGTACCGGGCAGAAAAGCACCAATACTTGTGACTGAGGAAATGGTAGCTCGGATGAAGCCTGGTTCGGTAATTGTAGATTTGGCAGCCGAACAAGGCGGAAACTGCGCTTGTACCCAAGCAGGGAAAGATGTCCAGCGCAACGGCGTGACGATTATTGGGCCGATGAATTTACCTTCATCTCTGCCAATTAACGCCAGTCAAATGTATTCCAAAAACGTTTTGACTTTGGTGCAATACCTGATTAAAGACGGTACATTGCAGTTAAATTTTGAAGATGACATCACCGACAGCACTTGTGTCGCCCATGCTGGAGAGATTCGCAATCAACGGGTAAAGGATGCGATCGCTCAAGTAACAGTCAACGCATAGTAATGGGGACTGGGAACAAGGAATTTCTGGTTTCCCAGCCTGGGGCTGGGAACCAGAATATAGAGGCTAGAGCCTCTTATTGAGACTGGTGCAAGATGTGAGTTTAATGAAAGGATTTGGGAACTGATGACAGAAGCATTGATTGCCGCTTTGTTCGTGTTTGTGTTGGCATCTTTTACTGGATTTGAAATTATCAACAAAGTGCCGCCAACGCTCCATACTCCCCTCATGTCTGGGGCAAATGCGATTTCTGGAATTGCCGTGATTGGGGCGCTGCTCGTCTCTGGAGAGCGCGATACAAATCTCAGCGTCATTTTGGGCTTGATAGCTGTGGTGCTGGCAACCATTAACGTTGTAGGCGGTTTCTTGGTGACAGATCGGATGTTGCAAATGTTTAAGAAAAAAGCGGCTAGCTAATGGAAAAAAACAATTAGCAATTAGCAATTAGCAATCATTCAAGTAAGAACTAACAACTGATATGACCGATTTTCTGCCAACTGGAATACAACTGACTTATTTAGTCGCAGCATCTTTATTCATTTTAGGGTTGAAAAAACTGGGTTCGCCAGCAACAGCTCGTCAAGGCAACTTATGGGCAGCTATAGGGATGCTGCTGGCGGTGGTGGCAACGCTGCTGGATCGGCAAGTGTTGAACTACCAGATGATTTTGGTGGGTTTACTGATTGGTTCCGTGTTGGGAGCGATCGCAGCCTATAAAGTAGAAATGACCGATATGCCCCAAATGGTCGGTTTACTCAACGGATTAGGAGGTGCTGCATCTGCCCTCGTTGCCGTGGCAGAATTTGGGCGGTTAGTGGGACATCAAGCCATACCCATCGATGCCAACATCTCGATCATCAGTAGTGTGTTTATCGGTGGTGTCACCTTCACTGGCAGTATGGTTGCCTTTGCCAAATTGCAAGGACTCATCAGCGGTAGCCCAATTACATTTCCCTTGCAGCAACCAATTAATGCTCTCCTTTTGGCAGGCTTTTTTGTTGCCACCGCCTATCTGCTAATCGATCCGCAAAACCTGCCCGTATTCGTGGGCATGGTTGGTATCTCCTTACTATTGGGCGTGCTGTTCGTCATTCCTATCGGCGGCGGCGATATGCCAGTAGTAATCTCCCTGTTGAACTCCTTATCCGGAGTAGCAGCCGCCGCCGCAGGTTTTGTGGTGATGAACAATATGTTGATCATCGCTGGTGCCTTGGTGGGCGCATCTGGATTAATCCTTACCGAGATTATGTGTAAGGCGATGAACCGCTCTTTAGCCAGCGTACTATTCGGTGCCTTTGGCAAAGCTGGCGCGTCTGGCGGTACTGGTGCAGCAGCAGGGGGCGATAAATCTGTCCGCACCGTCGATCCAGAAGAAGGGGCGATGATGTTGGGCTATGCTCGTTCTGTCGTGATTGTTCCCGGCTACGGTATGGCGGTGGCGCAAGCGCAGCACGCTGTCCGCGAATTAGCTGACGGCTTGGAAAAGCTGGGCGTTGAGGTGAAGTATGCGATTCACCCAGTTGCTGGGCGGATGCCTGGACACATGAACGTACTATTGGCAGAGGCAAATGTGCCTTATCCGCAGCTGTACGACATGGATGATATTAATCCCCAGTTTGAGCAGACTGATGTTGCCTTAGTTATTGGGGCAAATGATGTGGTAAATCCATCTGCTCGTCACGATTCTGGAAGTCCTATCTACGGAATGCCGATTTTGGAAGTAGATAAGGCGAAGCACACGATTGTGATTAAGCGGGGGATGAGTGCGGGTTTTGCTGGTGTGGATAATGAGCTTTTCTACAAAGACAAAACCATGATGCTTTTTGGTAGTGCGCGGGATGTGGTTGCGAAGCTGGTTGCTGAGGTGAAGCAACTTTAGGAACACCGCAAAGACACATTAGCGATCGCGCTCTATAGCGCGAAGGAAGAAGTAAAAAAGGCTTGCCGCCAGCAAGCCTTTTTTTTGTTAGAGCAGCTAAAAAAGCTGGAGATTCGTTCAAGGTGTAAAATATTCAGGCGGTTAATAAGCTTGCTTGACTTTTACAGCAAGCATAAAAATGAAGTAGAAAAATCCGTTTTTTGCAACCTTATTTTTTAGTTTAAATTGAATCTATTTTTGTGGTTTAGGGAAAGCACCAAACTCAGCCAAGAGAGAAATTAAGCAATTTTCACAGAAACCAGGGCTAAAATAAAGGTAGAATAAAGTTCTGTACGTATGCAACTCGATCGGAAATAGGCGTGATACATTGAGAATATCGGCGGCTTCCAAGGAAGTAAAATCAGGGTTTAATTGCTATAAGGATACGCCACTTGAGTCAGCTATCATCAATTCGATGACTGACTGCTCTGAGTAAGGTTTGCGATGATTTGGAAGTGCGATCGCTCGCTTTTCAATCATTTCCCACTATTTCTATGGTGGGTTGTTAAATTCTAAGACTTGAGCCATATCTTGGGAATAGCATCTACCTCCGGTTCGCAAGCAAAGGCTCATCTCCAGCCTACCCTGGCATCAAAAACCGCTCCTTGTTGCTCAAGCCTACTCGCCTTAGAAAGGAAATATCCGTTTTAAGTTTTGAGTTATATATTTTAAATCAATCAGAACCAACAAAGGTGTATAAACAGCTTGCAGCAGGGGTTTCAAACCTCTGTGGCAGATGTTTAGTGGGATGAAAGATAGGTTAGGCTAGGTTAACTATAAGCATCTGCTACATTCTCCAAAGCACTGATATGGCATTTTGCATGAAAGCAGCATGAAACAGATCATCGCGGGTTTCACCGCCGCTTTAGTAGGTTTGACGACCACTTTGGCTGGTTCCGCTTTGGCTTGTGAGCCTGGTATCCCTCTGAGCAATAAAACCTCCTCTGGCAATGCAGATGCTACCGCTACCCTGCCCTTAAAGCTTCGCCCTCAGCCTCGGACTCCCATAATAATCAGCCAAAACCCATCGGAAAGTGGACAAGCTACAAGAGAGCTGCCTGCTGAGGTAAATAGTGTGGTAGAGGGTAACAACGCCTTCGCCTTCGACTTATACAACAAGCTGCGTAATCAACAAGGGAATTTATTTTTCTCTCCCTACAGCATCTCAACAGCACTGGCTATGACCTACGCCGGAGCTAGGGGGCCAACGGCAACAGAGATGGCTAAGGTTCTCCACTTCACTAATAAGCCAGAAAACCTGCATTCGAGTTTTGCCACGCTCATAACTAAACTGATCTCTAGTAACCCCCAAGGGTATCAACTAAGCATTGCCAATCGGCTTTGGGGTCAGAAGGGATACGGCTTTAGCGATGCCTTCCTCAAAACTAGCCAGAATAACTATGGAGCGGGGTTAGAGCAGGTAGACTTCGCTGGTGCTACTGAACAGGCTCGTGGCACTATCAATAGCTGGGTGGCAAAAAAGACCCAAAACAAGATTGAAAACCTGATTGAACAGGGCATTCTCTCCTCGAATACGAAGCTGGTACTGACAAACGCCATCTACTTTAAGGGCGCTTGGGCAAGTCAGTTTAACCCAAAAGATACCAAACAGGAAGCATTCAGTGTCACGGCAACTCAGCAAGTCAAGGTGCCGATGATGTACCAAGAAGCGGCGGTTCCCTTTGCAGATTTAGAGGAGCTGCAACTCTTGGAGCTGCCCTATGCTGATTCGGATATATCTATGGTAATTCTCTTGCCGAAAAAAGCTAATGGGGTGGAACAACTAGAGCAGCAGCTAACGCCAGACAACCTCCAGAAGTGGTTATCGTCGGTTCGAGATGGGGGTAATGTTAAGATTTGGCTACCCAAGTTCAAGGTAGATTCAGGGATTGAGCTGAGCGATGTACTCTCAAGCATGGGAATGGCGATCGCTTTCAGTAAAACAGCCGATTTCTCTGGTATCAGCCCCAAGAAAGGACTCTCGATCTCGAAAATAATTCACAAAACTTTTGTGGATGTGGATGAGTTGGGGACTGAGGCAGCTGCGACTACAGGTGTTTTAATGGCGAGGGGCGGATCTGGGCAGTTTCGGGCAGATCATCCGTTTGTGTTTTTGATTCGAGATAATCGCTCTGAGAGCATTCTATTCGTGGGTCGTATGGTAAACCCGCTAGAGTAAGTAGTCTGTTGTAGCAATTCAATGCTTGGGTGGGATACATCTGTTGGGGCATGGCATTGTCCCAACCAAGGTGGCGGCAACTTTATAACCGCAATATATTCCACCCAACCCTTGAAACTTTATATTTGATCAGTTAAGCGTCATTAGTTATGAGTCATTGACAATCGACAACTGACAACTAACTAAATTTGCTGCCAATGACGCAATAAACCGAGAAAATAAAAGATAGAGGCTTCCCAAGGTGAAGCTATATCTTGAATTAGGAGTCTGGCAGCTGTGGTTGTACAAATATCTTCTGATAGTAGTTACGAATTAAAAACCCAAGAAATTGCCAAACAGCTGTTGGCAGCAACTAGAGAAAATAAATCCTTTTTTGCCCAAATGCGCGACCAAATGCGCTGGGATGATAAATTACTTGCTTGGGCGATGGCTAGCCCTGGTTTGCGGGTGCAGCTGTTTCGCTTTATTGATACTTTGCCAGCACTACGTAGCAAACCAGAAGTTGCGCGTCACTTGCAGGAATATCTAGGGGATGAGTCGGTTGAACTACCAACAGCTCTCAAGGGGATGCTCAACTTTGCTTCTCCAGATTCTATGCCTGGTACTGTTGCGGCGACAACTGTGAATACAGCGGTTGAAACTTTGGCGCATAAGTACATTGCTGGGGAAAATATTAAGCAGGTAATTAAGACGGTTGAGAGTTTGCGGAAGCAAAAAATGGCTTTCACCATTGACCTTTTGGGTGAGGCGGTGATTACGGAAGCTGAGGCGCAGTCTTATCTTGACCGTTATTTGGAATTGATGGCGCAGTTGACGGATGCGGCTAAGTCGTGGTCAACTGTGGAGGCAATTGACCAGGCCGATGGGGAAGATTTACCAAAGGTTCAAGTATCTGTTAAGTTAACGGCGTTTTACTCGCAGTTTGACCCGTTAGATGCTAAGGGAAGTGAAGAGCGAGTAAGCGATCGCATCCGCCTCCTATTACGTCGCGCCGCACAGTTGGGCGCTGCTGTTCACTTCGATATGGAACAGTATGCTTACAAAGACATTACTGTGTCTATCCTGAAAAAACTGTTGCTGGAAGATGAGTTTCGCAGTCGTACCGATGTCGGGATAACAATTCAGGCGTATCTGCGGGACAGCGAACAAGATGTAAAAGATTTGATTCCCTGGCTAAAAGAACGCGGTTATCCCCTGACGGTGCGCTTGGTGAAGGGCGCGTACTGGGATCAAGAGACAATCAAATCGATGCAGAAGGATTGGCCTGTGCCGGTTTACAGCGACAAAGCGGCAACTGATGCCAATTTTGAGAAGATTACCCAATTGTTGCTGGAAAATCACGAGTATCTTTATTCGGCAATTGGCAGTCATAACGTGCGATCGCAAGCACGCGCGATCGCGATCGCCGAAACTCTGAAAGTTCCCCGCCGTCGCTTTGAAATGCAAGTCCTCTATGGTATGGGCGATAAACTGGCAAAATCTTTAGTTGATCAAGGCTATCGAGTGCGAGTTTATTGTCCTTATGGCGACTTGCTGCCGGGAATGGCTTATTTAATTCGCCGTTTGCTGGAAAATACGGCTAATAGTTCATTTTTACGGCAAAATCTGGAAGAACGCCCAGTAGAGGAATTGTTAGCGCCGCCTACCCCCTCTAACTCTGCCGTCAACGGGGTAGGGGGGACAAACGGGGCGTTCCCGAATGCGGCTGATACAGATTATGCGGAAATTGAGGCGAGAGCGCGATCGCAACAAGCTTATGCTACTGTGCGCCCACAACTGGGTAAAACTTATTTGCCGCTAATTAATGGCGAATATGTAAACACACCAGAAACAGTTGATTCTGTCAACCCGTCAAATCCCAGCGAAATTATTGGCAAAGTCGGACTGATTAGCATCGAACAGGCAGAACAAGCGATTCAAGCGGCAAAAGCAGCATTCCCCGGTTGGCGGAAAACGCCAGTCAGACAGCGGGCTGGAGTGTTGCGGAAAGCAGCGGATTTGATGGAACTCCGTCGCGCCGAATTATCAGCTTGGGTGGTGTTGGAAGTTGGCAAGGCGGTAAGAGAAGCTGATGGGGAAGTTTCGGAGGCGATTGACTTTTGTCGCTACTACGCCGACGAAATGGAACGGCTGGATGAAGGGTATAACTACGATATTGCTGGGGAAACCAACCGTTATATTTATCAGCCGCGAGGCGTGACGGTGGTGATTTCGCCTTGGAATTTCCCGATAGCGATCGCGACTGGGATGGCGGTGGCGGCGCTTGTTACGGGAAATTGTACTTTACTCAAGCCTGCGGAAACATCTTCTGTAATTGCCGCCAAAATTACGGAAATCTTGGTTGAGGCGGGAATACCGAAAGGTGTGTTTCAATACGTACCGGGGAGAGGTTCCCAAGCTGGTGCTTACATGGTGAAGCATCCCAACGTTCACCTGATTGCCTTTACCGGATCTCAAGAAGTTGGTTGTCGGATCTACGCCGATGCTGCGATTTTACAACCAGGGCAGAAACACCTGAAGCGGGTAATTGCCGAGATGGGCGGCAAGAATGGCATCATCGTAGACGAAAGTGCCGATTTAGACCAAGCTGTTGCAGGTGTGGTGTATTCAGCTTTTGGTTACAGCGGACAGAAGTGTTCAGCTTGTTCGCGGGTAATTGTGCTGGAACCAGTTTATGAGGCTTTTGTGGCGCGTTTGGTGGAAGCAACGCGAAGTCTCAACGTTGGGGAAGCCCACTTGCCCAGTACGCAAGTAGGCCCGGTGATTGATGCGACAGCTCAAGCCCGTATTCGTGACTATATCGAGAAAGGTCGCGCCGAAGCCAAACTTGCTTTAGAAATGCCTTCCCCCGATAACGGCTATTTTGTCGGCCCTACGATTTTCACGGAAGTACCGCCAGAGGCGACAATTGTCCAAGAAGAAATTTTTGGGCCAGTTGTGGCAGTAATGCGGGTGAAGAATTTTGAGGAAGCGATCGCAGTTGCCAATAACACCAATTTTGCCCTGACTGGTGGCTTGTATTCCCGCACACCTTCCCACATTGAACAAGCGCAAGCTGAGTTTGAAGTCGGCAACCTTTACATTAATCGTGGCATCACTGGCGCGATTGTCTCAAGGCAACCCTTCGGCGGCTTCAAGCTTTCCGGTGTTGGTTCCAAGGCTGGCGGCCCCGACTACTTGCTGCAATTTCTCGAACCTCGCGTAATCACTGAAAATATCCAACGCCAAGGCTTTGCGCCAATTGAAGGCGTAGATTAAGGCTTATAGAACCCATTTGATATCTATTCCTGAAACTAAAAGCCTTGCAGCTAGCTGGTTTTATCCCTGTTCTTGCAAAAAACAGTCGAGTTTAAGCAGGCTCTATCATTGATCGCAAAGTAACGGCTTACTTCAAAGCCAAGCACCCCAGCAAAAGATGTCAAATGGGTTCTATATTATGTAGCTTAGAAAAAAAAATTCCTTTAAAATTTTCTTAAGCTTACAAGCTTTGTCAGAGCTGAGATTAAAGCAATCTCAGCTCTTTTTTTATTATCTAAATTTAATTAGTTGACCTACCAAGAGCATAGTTTTATTTAAAATACCATCTATCTAAAGTCTGATGAATATTTATATTTAGATGCTTAAATTGGGTTACCACTAATAACTTTCGGAAGATTTTTGATGTTTCTTTAGGAGATTTTATTTATGGCTTATCAACCAGGCATCAACGAAACAAGCGTTAAGCAGGTTGCAGGGAAATCTCATGAAAAAGATAAATTGAGGCATTGGGCGCTACCACCGAAAGGATTAAGGTTTTTAATTATTATCTTATTAATTTTAGGCGTCTTCTTTCGCTTTTCTAATCTTGATAAAAAAGTTTACTGGCGAGATGAAACTATTACTTCGCTACAAATTTCTGGTTACACAAAGGAAGAAGTAGTTCGGGAAGCCTTTACTGGTAATGTAATTAGTATTGAAGATTTACAAAAGTATGTACGGATTAATCCTGAAAAAGGTTTAGGAGATAGCATTCAATCTTTGATAAAAGAAGACCCCCAACATCCGCCACTGTATGTAATGCTGGGGAGATTTTGGGTACATTTATTTGGTGATTCAGTAGCAGTGACGCGGAGTTTATCTGCGGTGATGAGTTTGTTGGTGTTGCCTTGTATTTATTGGCTATGTCTAGAATTATTTGATTCGTCGCTGGTAGGATGGATTGCTGTGGCACTGATAGCAGTTTCACCATTTCACGTACTCTATGCACAGGAAGCGCGAGAATACAGTATGTGGATGGTGACAATTTTATTATCCAGTGCGGCACTGCTGCGAGCAATGCGGTTAAAAACCAAATCTAGTTGGGGGATTTATGCAGCAACTTTGATATTAGGGTTTTATACGTATTTGCTTTCTATTTTAATTGCGGCTGGACATGGGATATATGTAATTGCGGTTGAACGTTTTCGCTTAAATAAAACCGCGATCGCATATCTAGTTTCATCTCTTGTAGCTTCGATAAGTTTTATCCCTTGGCTAGTTCAAATCCACGAAGTTGATGCCGCCAGTTGGACTGATGACAAATTGCCTATTCTATCTTTATTTAAAGCGTGGATTGGTGCTTTTAGGCGCGTGTTTTTGGATTTGCATTTTAATATTGCTGGAATTGAAAATTATTTGGTAATGCCATTTATTATTGCTTTCTTAAGTTTGGCAATATATTCTTTATATTTTGTATGTCGTCAAACTCAAATCCGAGTTTGGTTATTTATTTTCACGCTGATAGGCGTTACAGGTTTAACTTTAATTATACCAGATTTAATTTTTGGGGGACAGCGTTCGGCTATTGCTCGATATCTAACCCCTTGCTATTTAGGCATTCAACTAGCTGTTGCTTATCTGCTTGCTAACAAGATTTTTTCTGGTTCGCAGCAACAGTTATGGAAGGGGATAACAACTGGGTTGTTTTTAGCTGGAGTTGTGTCGTGTGCATCTATGCCAATAACTGAAACTTCTTGGCATAAGGCGACTAACAGTCCCCAGCTAGTTTCGATAATTAACAAAGCTAATAAACCGCTTCTGATTAGCACCAATCATTACGATAATCTAAGTGAAATCCTCTCGTATAGCTATTTACTCGAACCAAAAGTAAAACTTCAATTAGTAACTGAACCCAATCTACCTAAGATTGCAGATGGTTTTAGCGATGTGTTCGTCCTTCATCCTTCTAAAGAATGGCTAAGCAAACTTGAGAAAGAGCAAAATTATAAAATAAATTTGCTAGAAAAAGGCCAATATTGGCTTTGGAAGCTTGAAAAATAGTAACAGAGCTTTATAAACAGTTGGCTTTTATTGTAAATATGAGGAAGATGTTAGATTAATCCACCTAGGTTTTGTGGCTGATAAAGATAAACGCAATCCGTTTTACAAGGGACTACAAGAGTCGCCCCTACTGATTTTAGGGATCATTTGGCTGGTTGGGGCGGTATGCGATCGCATTTGGTTTGCCCTTGACCGTTCGGTGCCATCCTGGGATCAGGCAGATTACTTGACAGGCTCTTTAAATTACTGGAAAGCTTTACAACATCCCCAGTGGTTTTCTGGGGAATGGTGGGAGAGTTTTTGGCAACTTTCCTCAAAAGTGCCGCCTTTAACCTATATTGCTACGGCTATAGTTCAGAATCTCTTTGGGACGGGGCCAGATAGCGCCACATTGGTGAATCTGCTATTTAGTGCGATTCTGCTGGCTTCTGTATATGGTTTGGGTGTGCAGCTGTTTAGCGTTCAAATTGGTTTATGGGCGGCTGGATTGTGCCAGTTGTTACCGGGTCTTTATCGGTATCGTCTGGATTTTCTGCTGGATTTTCCGCTGACGGCTGTTGTCACGTTGAGTTTTTATTGTCTGACGGCGTGGAGGAGTAGTCGCAATACTTTGCGCTTAACCTCTCCCCTAAAAAGGGAGGGGAGTCCAATTTCCCCCCCTTCCCTTTTAGGGGACGGGGTTGAATCGTTAGGTCAGCCCCTTCCGAGAAGTAGTGGGAGTAGTCGAACCGCAGAGGCGCAGAGGACGCAGAGAAGAGAGTGGTTTTGGGCGGCGGCGTTTGGGCTTTCTTTGGGGCTGGCGTTGATGGTGAAGCAGACGGCGCTGTTTTTTCTGTTGGCTCCGGTGTTGTGGGTGGGTGCTGGTGTAATTCGGCACCGAGCATGGGGACGCTTAGCTCAGCTGGTTTTCTCGTTGTTGCTGTCGGTGTTGGTGTTTGGCCCTTGGTATCGCGCTAATTGGTTGCTGATGCTGACATCGGGGAAGCGGGCGACGGTGGATTCAGCGATCGCAGAAGGAGATCCGGCGCTGAATACGTTAGAAGCTTGGACTTATTATTGGAAAATTCTGCCTTATCATGTTTCCTGGCCTTTGTTGCTCGTTCCGATTGTAGGATTGTTGATTTATTGGGGTCGTGCAGCACTTAGCAATCAGAAGGCTCAGGTTGGTAACGAGAATAAATCTAAAATCGGCTGGCTGGCTATTTTTTGGGTGGGATCTTATTTGCTGTGTTCGCTAAACATTAATAAAGATTCTCGCTATGTGTTGCCTTATTTGCCAGTGGTTGCGCTATTTCTGGCTTATGGTTTGACGCGATGGGTTGGTCGTTGGAATTACATCCGTTGGGGAACGATTAGTTTGGCGGTGCTGCTGATGTTTCTTAACTGGTTCCCAGAGGAAGGTACGATATGGAAAAATTTCACGCAAGCCCTCAGCCCTTATGCTCAGCATCCAGTTTATTTAGAAAAAGAATTACCTCACCCACAAGTAATTAGAGAAATTATTCAAACTGAGCCTTATTTGCGTTCGACATTGGGAGTGTTGCCATCGACTGCCAATATTAATCAGCACAATTTTAATTATTACGGTGCGCTGCAAAATTTTCAGGTTTACGGACGGCAGGTGGGGACGAGAAAGAAGCAAGTGGCTCAAGATGCGCGATCGCTTTCCTGGTTCCTAACTAAAACTGGCAAGCAAGGATCTGTTCCCGATGCTCAAGCTACCATTGTCCAAACTGTCGAGCAAGGTTCAGATTTTCAGCTGCATAAAACTTGGAATTTATCCGAAAACAGTAGTCTGAAACTTTATCATCAAAAATCGCCACCCGTACAGGTACAACCGCTATCGGAACCACAAAATAAAGTCAAGTTAGTAAATGTAAAAGTACCAGAAATTGCCCCTCCTGGGGTGCCTGTCCCTATAACCTACGAGTGGACAGGTTCCTGGGAACAGTTGCAATCAGGCATCGTGTTGCTAACTTGGCGAAGCGAAGAGAATACGGAGAATCCAAAATCTCAGTGGTTGCACGATCGCGCTATCGGGATGGGAAATTTATATCCAGAAATTCTGCCGGATAAATTATTAGCTAAAGGTTTTCGAGTAATTGAACAGACTGCAATGCTTCCAAAAGCTGATACATCTGCTGGGATTTACACCCTGGAGGCGACATACCTGAACCGAAAAACTGGTGAAACTTACCCCATACAAGTGCCGCCAGTGACTCTCAAGATTGACGCTGCTGCTGCTACACCTGCGCCTGAGTTGGATTTGGGGACTCAGTTGCGGACTTTAGCCGCTACTTTACCCCAAGGGACAGCCGCCCTAGAGCAGATTTTTGCGGAAACTGGGCGGATTAATCAGTATGACCCGATTCAAGACTATCTGGTGCAAGCGCAGTTGGCTTTGGAGTATCGACTGCAACGGGAGCCAAACCGAGATTTGGCATATGCGCTGGCTTTGTCAAGGGTTTTGAAGCGACAAGCTAAAGACGCGATCGCATCCCTGGAACGAGTGGTGCGACTAGACTCTGAAAATCCCTACGCTTATGCTTATCTTGCCTTTGTCCATCTGTACGAATGGCATCCCAAAAAGGCTCAAAACGTGCTGAAGCCAGCTGTGGCACTCAACCCTAACCTACTCGAAATTAAAGCCTTAAGCGGCGTTGCAGCGCTCATGCAGGGCGATTTCTTAAAAGCTTGGCACATCGTTCAGGAAATTAGAAAGTAAAAGGAAAAAACATATAACTTTTTTTTCCTTTTGCCTTCTTTAGAAATAACGCATTAAAATTAACTCCAGTTGTTGGACACCAACTGGCTTGCTGAGATAATCGTGGGCCCCAGCATTTAGACAACGCTCTTTATCATCTGCCATCGCCATAGCTGTCACTATCACCACAGGCAGTTCTGCTATATCCGGTTCCTGCCGCAATTGTGTTAGCAGATCCAACCCAGTAATACCATTTGGTAAATTGAAATCCAACAAAATTAGATGAGGCTTGAATGTTCGCACCCTGCTTATAAAATTTGCACCATCTATTAAAACTTCCACTGTATAACCAATAGATTTTAGATAGTCATTCAACAGCATCCCGCTGTTTTTATCATCTTCTACAATTAAAATTTTTCCTTGCTCGTTACTTTTAAGCTTTTGTCCATTACTTGATGATTCCTGATTGATGATTGATGAGTAAGGATGGATGACAGATGAAGAATCATTGCCCAAATCGGGTATATCAATAGTAAATGTACTGCCTTTTCCTAGGGTTGAGGAAACTCTCACATCTCCACCATGCAGTCGGGCTAAACCGCGAGTCAGAGACAACCCCAAACCCGTGCCTGTAAACTGTCGGTTTAGTCCACTGTCCAATTGACGAAATGGCTGAAACAATAACGGCAGCTTTTCTGCGGCAATACCGATGCCCGTATCTGCTACGGTAAATGCAATGCCTTCAGGCTGCTTTTGTACAATTAATTTTACTGATCCTGCTGGTGTGAACTTAATCGCATTAGACAGCAAATTCAGCAACATCTGCTTCAAACGCCGCTCATCGGCTAGGCAGATATTAACATTTGGATCAATTTCGCAGGTGAGTTGCAGCCCCCTTTCTAAAGCTTGCTCTCGCATAATTGTAACTGCGTATTCGCACAAATTCTCGACGTTCACAGCGGTTAAAGTGAGTTGTTCTTTGCCCGCTTCGACTTTAGAAAGGTCAAGAATATCGTTAATCAGCGCCAAGAGATGTTCGCCGCTGCTATGAATGCAGGCAGTGTATTGTTTTTGTTTTTGATTGAGAGTGCCAAATATTTCTTGTAGCAGGAGGTTAGACAGTCCCAAGATGGAGTTGAGGGGTGTCCGCAGTTCGTGGCTGATCGTTGCCAAAAATTCACTTTTTGCGCGACTTCCAGCTTCAGCTGCATCATACGCTTGACGCAATTGGATTTCTGTCTGGATGCGATCGCTTATGTCATACACTACCGCTTGTATCACTTGCTGGTTCCCCAACTCGATTGCACTTAGCATCACTTCTGTAGGGAAATCTGTGCCATCTTTACGCCGATGAATCCAATCAAAACGACAGCTGCCTTCTCTTAAAGCAGTGGCTATGCGATCGCAAGCAAGGCTAAAAGAGTCGTTACCATCAGGTTGAGTCGGTGGCGAAAACTCGCTGGGATGTTTGCCGCAAAACTCCTCTAAGTCAGAGCAACCTAATAACTGTAGCGTCGCGCTGTTGCAATCGAAAAATCCTGTTTCATCCAGCAGCATGACTGCGGCGCTGGTTGATTCATAAAGTGTGCGAAATTTGGTTTCTGATTCTCGCAGTGCTTTCTCCGCCTGTTTGCCTTTGGTGATGTCTCGCGTTGTATTCACCGCCAGCAAAACTTCTCCAGCTTCATCAACGATAGCCGATCCAGAAAGACTCACCCACTTCTGTTCCCCATTCGGACAATCTACAATTAGCTCGTGATTGGTAAAAATTTCTCCTCGAATTGCTCTACTGATAGGTAGTTCCTCAAGAGTTGGACAGGAACCATCGGGATTGCGAATTTGTAATTTAGCTAAATATTCAGCCACGTGAGGCGCTAATTCCGTCTTAGGGTTAGGTTTTTCAACTTCTCCTACAAAACCATATATTTGTAACCCTGCCGGATTCAACATCGCCAGCTGACCATCAGGTTGACTGACAAAAATCCCCTCTTGAATTGAATTGAGGATTGCCTCTAGCAGGGCTTTTTCCCGTCCTAGCTGCTCGGTGCGCTCCTGCACCAGGTTTTCTAACTGTTCTAGCTCTCGCGCATTGTAAAGAGCGATCGCTGTCTGCTGTGCCAGTTGTTGTAGCAGCTGGATTTGTGAGTTACTAAATGAATTTTCCCCCTGAATATACCCGACAACTAGATTGCCGTAGTATTGGTTCCTAACAAAAATAGGAGCCATCAGGACAGCTGGAATATTCAAAACTGAAGATTCACCATTCAAAATTTCCGCATTTTTTATTTTTATTTTTTCATCTTGAATTGTCACCGGACGATTTTGTAGTAACTCGTCCCTCACCGTTTCCCAGCCTTCAAAGAGCAGCGTTTTTCCCTGCCAAGCCAGGAAATTTCGCCTTTGATCGCCCTCTGACAAATCAGACCAATATTCGGCTTCAATTAAAAATTGTTTTGATTCAGGCAAGTCGCGGGCTACCATGCAGAAATCGCCGCCCATCGGTTTGAGAGTTTGCCGAACAATTTCCTGCACGACAAATTGAGGATCGAGATTGGAATTCAGGGCGGTGGTAATGCGGTTTATTAAGGCTTCCCGTTCCAGCTGCTGTTGCAACGCTTGCTGAGTTTGTTGGAGTCGTAGTTGCATTCGCTGTCTTTCAATGGCATAGCTTACTGCACGGATCAACCCATGACCGTCTGTATAACCTTTTACAAGATAATCTTGCGCTCCCTCTTGCAAAGCTTTGAGGGCGATCGCTTCATCAGTTAGTCCTGACATGACTACAATCGGGATGTCTGGTGCTGCACTGCGGACTCGCATCACTGTCTCTAACCCGTTGCCATCCGGTAGCGACAAATCCAACAAAATTACCCCTACACAAGGCGTTGTCTTCTCTTGGTCACAAGGGATACGCTGCTTGGCCAGACAAACCTGGCACTCTTCCAGATTGACTACATGGAGCAGCTTTATCTGCGTAGCATTAATTTCCCGCAACATTTCCCGAACCAAACGGGCATCGCCAACGTTATCCTCCACCAGCAAAACGGTGATGGGTTCTTTGATCTGCATGGGCTTTACTCCGCTTGCTTTGCTAGGGGTTTTAGCCTGGGTATGGTCAGATATTCTTTAAGCAGCATTACAATCGTCAAGCATAATTTTTAGATTAATTACACAATATTCAAGATGGTAATGTAACATTTCTCCTGGTGATTCTATGTATTTTAAATATTTGGGCGTGTCAACAACGTAGGAACCATTACCAACGGAATTTGTTTGAGGTGAGCGTCTACCTTTTTTAAATTTTTTACCCCTAATTTATTATAGGAAGAGTGAAATAGAAAGTAGAACCTTTGCCTAACTCAGACTCTACCCAAATTTTACCTTGATGCCTGTTGACAATTTTCTGGCAAATTGCCAGCCCTATGCCATTTCCCGGATACTCAGATTTTGTGTGCAAGCGCCCAAAGATCACAAAGATGCGCGAGGCGTACTGAGGATCGATGCCGATGCCGTTGTCGCTAACAGAAAACACCCATTCCTTGTCACCCAATCGAGCTTCGATATGAATGCAAGGGCTTTGCTGGGAGAACTTGATAGCATTGCTAATTAGATTTTGCAACAGTTGCGTCAGCCCAGCAGCGTTACCTAGCACCACTGGCAGGGGATTGTGAGTCACGACTGCACCACTTTCGGCGATCGCAGCAGTTAGATTTGCGATCGCTAACAGCAAAACTTTCTCGCAGTTCACCGTCTCAAATGTTTCGCCCCGATGCCCTATCTGGTAAAACACCAGCAAGTCTTTAATCAGCTGCTGCATCCGGTTAGCACCTTCAACCGCATAATTAATGAAATCATCAGCATCATCATCCAGCTTGCCCTTATAGCGTCTTGCCAAAAGCTGCGTGTAGCTGGCAACCATTCGCAAAGGTTCCTGCAAATCGTGAGAAGCGATATAAGCAAACTGTTCCAAGTGGGTATTAGCGATCGCTAACTCTTCGGCTCGTTGCGTCAACTGTTCTTCAGCGGCTTTGCGCTCAGTAATATCTCTAAAAAAGGCGATCTTGCAGGGAATCTGATTGTAAATAATGACTTTAGATCCAATGTCTGCAAAAAAGATACTACCGTCCTTTCGTAAGCAAGGAATATTTTTGCTATGTCTAATTGTTTCTTTTTCCTTTTCCCGAAACTTTTCCAAGACAAAATCTAACTGATCTGGTGGATGAATATCCTGTACAGACATTGATAATAATTCGCTTTCTGAATATCCCAACATATTACAGATGGCTGCATTGGCACGAAGAAACTTTGTTGTCTCTCGCTCGGTAATTAGCAGTCCATCCACCATCCCGTCATAAATTGCCTGGAGTTCCCCTTTCGATTCTCGCAGCTCCTGCTCAGCTTGGATGCGATCGCTGATGTCTTCAATCACACCAATGAAATATTTTGGTGTTGGGAAATTGGGGATTGGGGATTGGGGATTGGGAATTGAGAATTGCTGATGGGAAGGACTCTTACCCAGTCCCTTGTCCCCAGCCCCCAATTCCCTTACTATTGACCCAGTTAAATTAATCCAGACAATTGAGCCATCTTTACGAAGATAACGCTTCTCCATTGAGTAAGTTTTTATTTCGCCAGTCAGCAATTGATGCGCTAATGCCAAGTCTGCTTCCAAGTCCTCGGGGTGAGTAATATCCTGAAAAGTTAGCTTTAGCAGTTCCTCGCGGGTATAACCCACAATTTCGCAAAGCTTTTGGTTAACTCGTAGCCAGCGACCATCTATCCCCACATGGGAAATGCCAACAGCAGCTTGCTCAAAGGTAGCGCGAAAACGCTGTTCGCTCTCGAAAAGCGCCTTCTGCACCTGTTGCAACTCTATAATTTGAGCTGCTAGTAAATTTTCTCGTCTGTGTTTTTCCTGCTGAATTTTTTCGTTGTAGTCAGCAAAGAAATCCGCCAAGTCAGGTTCCTCTTCCAGCAAGGCGGTTAGATGAGACTCAGCTCGTAGGTCGGCTTTATATGACAGCTCTGGATAACTTTCTACCCACTGGTGGCACATTTTGATATAACCCAGAAACGCCACCAGGTGAGCGTAATTAGTTGATCCTAGCAACTGACGCAACTGGTTCCGATAAGCTGCTGCACTCTCAGGCTTCAGGAAAATTAAAATCGCATAGTCGTAAAGGCTTTGCTCAGATTGGAGGAGTGCGGTAGATTCTTCTGTATTCTCGATTTCTGATTCCCGATTTCCCGTAGGTGGTGGCGTTTCCAGTAGTTTTAGCAATTCCTTGGCTGTCATTCCTAAAGGTCGCAAGGCACAACTATGGCAAACGATGCAGTAGGGAACTGAGCAATAGCGCGACAAGTAAGCAAAAAGCTTTTCCTTGAATAAAGATGGCAACGGATTATTGACATAAGCCGATAGAGTCTGTTGCCAAAGGTTTTCCAGAATCTGCGGTGTATCGAGTGCAGGTTCAAAAAACGGGGGGAAAAAACCGAATTTTCCTTCTATTTCTGCTTTGATTTCGTCGCTTGTTCGCACTGCTAAAAGCCTCCTTTATCTGGTGGGGATGCCCCACGGGTACGACTCGTCTCCGGCGATCGCCAGCAGGCGGTTTAGAATCCTCCTGCCACCAACCCTAATTTAACTTCCTGATCCCGATGACCTTTCGGTGTTTTGCTGCATTCTTAGTGCCTAATGTCCCATTACCAAATGATCCCCAGGATAGATGAGCTTACTTAATGCTTAGTTTTATCTTTATTTATGACACCAGTTTTGCCGCCTACTTTTTGTGTAACGGCATCAGTATCTCGCCATAAAATGTTACCGTCAACCAAACTCTTGCTGGTCGGGTATCTTAAGATAAATTTAACATTTTGAAATTGGTATCCCATCATACATTAGCTTGAGTTGGTACTGAATCAGTGGTGTACGTTTTTCAAATAGGGAGTTTAATAAAATGCGACTAAATACTTGTCATTGTTGCGGTAGCCCCCTCCTGCGTCATGCGCGGCAAAATGGTGTTTATTGGTTTTGTACCTCATGTCGTCAAGAAATGCTACCCGTAGTTATCGAGAAGACGCCCTCTAGTGAAGTCAAGGTCGTTCAATTATCGCGGACTTTAAAACTTGTAAATACTTAAAGTAAGGCAAAAAATCAAAGGTAAAAGGCACAAGGTATACGGATGAACAATAACGGTCAGAATGCTTTTCATCCTTGATGCTGAATGATTTCTTGTTTTTACCTTTTACCTTTTTTAAATCTGCCCTGATAAAATCAGCTAGGACACGGTTAGGGGCAGAGCATAATGCTAGCGGCTGTACTTTACGGACAAGAGGATTTACGCCTGGAACGGGTAGCTGACCCTACGCCAGCTGCTGGTGAGGTGGTGATTCAAGTAGCAGCGGCAACGACTTGCGGGACAGACCTGAAGGTTTGGCGGCGGGGAGGTCATGCGAAAATGCTGAAACCTCCCACTTTGTTTGGTCACGAGGCTGCTGGGCGGATTGTGGCAGTGGGTGAAGGTATCAGTGCTTGGCAGGTAGGAGTTCGCGTAGTTGCTAATAACTCGGCTCCTTGCATAAATTGTTTTTTTTGTCAACGTCAAGAGTATTCTCTTTGCCCTAATTTAACTTGGAATAACGGCACCTTTGCAGAATATCTAAAAATTCCCGCCCAGATTGTGCAGCATAACCTGTTGCCGATTCCCGCAGACTTGCCGGATGCGCTGGCGTCGATGACTGAACCTCTAGCTTGCGTGCTGCACGGGGTAGCGCGTTCTAATGTGAAACCTGGCGATAAGGTAGTAGTGTTGGGAGATGGGGCAATTGGGCTGATGTTTGTAGCCAAATTAGCATCTGACTCTTCAGGAGAAGTCATACTATTTGGCGGCAATGACCAGCGGTTGCAGATTGGGAAAAAGTTGGGGGCAACTCAAACGTTTAATTACCACAAGCAGGCAGATATAGCAAGTGTGGTAAAAGAGCTAACGGATGGCATGGGTGCGGATGTGGTGATTGAGGCGACGGGTGTGCCGAGTGTTTGGGAGAGCGCGATCGCATCTGCTCGTCCCGGTGCTACCGTAAACTTATTCGGCGGTTGTCCGCGAGATACCACCATCACTGTAAATACAGAACAGCTACACTACAGCGAACTTACTTTAAAAGGCGTTTTTCACAACACGCCAAAGTATGTCCGAGATGCTTTATCCTTGTTGGCGAGTCGGACAATTCCCTTTGAGTTGCTAATCAGCGAACATCAGCCTTTAAAGAATTTAGAGCAAGTATTCCAAGATATGAAGAATCGTAAGGTGATTAAGGTCGCCATTGACCCCAGCGTGGCATCTTAGAAGTAGTAACAACACCTAACGACTAAAGTCGCCCTTGTACTACTAATGAATTGTTTTTTTTCTGGGAAAGTTTGAAGGATTAGATGAAAAGCGTCAAATTGTTATCAGTTTTATCCCTGGGAATTTTACTAGCATTGGGAGCCAGTCGTGCCGATGCTTTACCGGGACAGAGAACAGAAGAGGTGACTGCATGGATTAATTCTAATCCCACTCTTCGCCCTGCTGTTGGTGATGGGCTAATCGTGCAAAAGAGTAATACGCCCGCCCAAAGATTTACTTTTCAAGCAACTGTGTTCCCGCCGGGCAGAATTACTTCTATCAGAGAGCGCGGTACAATTCGCAGCGAACGCTTTAATTTTTATGACCAAATAAATGGCGTTACTCCTGAACGCCTGAAGGAATCTTTGCGGGTAATCTATGGCCCAGATATTTATCAAGATTACGACCGTTCGAGACTTGTGTATGAATATCCCACGCCCCTAAGTGTAGACTTATCTCGTCGTCAGGCACTGCCGCTTTTGAGAGCGCAGCAGGGACAATTACGGTTAGGAGAGAGATTTGCTTACTGGATGGAAATTGTCAACACCAAGGAAGGTAAGGCTTACAACGGTCAAATGACAGTTTTCCTCAGAGAAGATTTAGATAAGATGGAAACTGAATTACGCGATCGCTAAATCCCAGTCATTAGTCATTAGTCTTAAACTAATGACTAACGATAAATAACAACTGTAACTACTTGTCCTTATCCTTTTTTTTCCCCTTTCCTTTTCCCTCTGAAGGTGTATCAGTAGTTTGTTCAACAGTTGATGACTGTGGAATTGGTGACTGTACTGTTTGGGTTGACGCTGCTGATGAAGGTGAGATTGACGCTGCTGGCGATGGTGAGATTGACGCTGCTGGCGATGGCTGCGGAGTATCAGATGGTTTTAGCGCAACAACTAAGCCAGTTACAGCAGTGAGAATGGCAGCCGTTGAAGTTATGATGCCCGGAAGCGTGTGAAACCATCCTTGTGCTTTGGGTTCGTCAGACATAAGTTTAGTTCTAGAATTTCCTCTTTCCTTAATACAGCTAATTACTCGCCGTTCCGAATAAACGAATGCGAGTATAACAAATGTTACCCAATGGCGAGAATGGGAAATTTACTTAGGGAGAAAGAGAATGCGATCGCATCTTTCTTTCATTTCTTCTTCAACAGCTAACCAATATCACCACCTTTCCACTGACAACCTATCAACTTCTCTGAAATGCTCATCACGCGATACCAACGTTAATTGGTATTGCTGGGCAATAGCAGCAATCCAAATATCATTTTCAGGGATAGGTCGTCCTTTCTCTCTTAAAACATTTTTTATTTGCCCATACTGTTGTGCTGTTGCTGTGTCGCACACCAGTACAGCACTGCTAGTTGTAAACTCATCTATTCTTGCCAAGTTAGCTGCTACACGCGCCGACTTTCGAGCGCCATAATAAAGTTCACCTAACACAATACTTGCGACAAATACAGCCTCAGCCTCGGCTATGTGCTGCTGAACTGAAGTGTCTTGTGCAAAGAGGGCAATGACAATATTAGTATCTAGCAGGAACCTACCATTCATTCAAATCTACCTGTTCGCAGCCTTCTTTTATTGCTTGTGTCATAAGATTTAGATCATCTGCTGGGATAGCGCCTGCAAAACGTAAAAGTTCTTTACCTGGAACAGCAACAGGCTTTGTCATTGCTAAAAATCGAGCAAAATCCAGCACTTGCTGCTGTTGCTGCGAATTCAGCTTATTTAGGTGATTGATAATTTCCTTCTCAAGGGATGGATTAGTCATCGATGTGTCCTGTAAGTGGATTTCGCATTTATCTATTAGCGACAACGACATTAGGAGCATTGACTGGTAGTTTACGGATAACTCTGCCGTTTGTTGTTTATACAACGTTAACCAGAGCTATCTCTATAGTAATTGGGCCGATAGGATGGGTTGCATTAGGTATACTAACATTTCATCTCAACGAGCCTAACTGGTCGAGACTAATTCCCTGGTATTGTCTACATATCTTACTTGCGTAATAAACAGTAATTTATCCAACGCTAACGCCTTCAATTTCTGCATCAGATAATTCATACAATTCACGCAATTTCTGCAACTTATCAGCATCCGTTTCCCAAAAACCGCGACCATTTGCTTCTATCATTCTGGCGACAATATTGCGGAAGGCTTCGGGATTGGCTTCTCGCAATTTATTCGCCATTTCTGCATCTAAAGCATAGGTATCTGCTGCTTGGTCGTAAACCCAATCATCGCTAAAATCAGCAGTAGCACCCCAACCAATGAGTGCTGTCATGCGCTGCGAGATTTCGTAAGCACCACCTGAACCTTGATTCGCCATTGCTTGCGCCCATTTCGGGTTAAGTAACTTAGTGCGATACTCCATTCGCAGCAAGTCTTCTAATTTGCGGGGTGTCGTATCTTTCGAGAAACTTTCGACAAAACTGGCGTTAACTTTTTTACCTTGTTGTTTTTCTGCGGCCCTTTTCAAGCCGCCAGTGTTAGCGTAATATTCTTGAATATCGGTGATACCATATTCTACAGAGTCGATTTCTTGGACAATGCGATCGCATTTATCCAACAACTGCGTTAAAACCTCTGGTCTAGCTTGACCTTTATCTTTTCTACCGTAACTAAAAACATTTCGACTTTGCCAAGTATCGCCCAACTCATCGCCTGATTCCCAACTGGAAGCGACAACTTGATCGTTTACCAAAGAACCAAAATCACCCGCAGGATTAGAAAATAATCTCGCCGTTACATTCTCTACACCCTTGGCTTTTAATGCTAAAGCGTGCTTGCGAACAAAGTTTTTATCTTCCGGTTCATCAGCATCAGCAGCACGTTGAAATAAATCGTCAAGAAGTTCGATAATATTTACAAAGCTATCGCGAAAAATGCCAGAAAGATTCCCTAAAACATCGATACGAGGATGATTTAGTTGGGATAAAGGTTTTAATTCGTAACGTACAATTCTGCCAGTTCCTTCTTTCACTGGTTCAGCGCCTACTAATTCCAGCAAAATTCCCAGAGATTCACCCTTAGTTTTAATCGCATCCAAACCCCACAACATAACCGCCACGGTTTCAGGATATTGACCATTTTCCTGAAAATGTTGGTCAATAATTTTTCTAGCAATTTCTCGGCCTCTTTCATAAGCCGCAGGTGAAGGCATTCTATAAGGATCTAAAGCATGAATATTGCGCCCAGTCGGCAATACACCAGCACCATCTCTTAGCAAATCGCCCCCCGGTGCAGGCGGAATATATTCCCCATTAAGCCCTCTGATAAGATTCCTTAATTCCTCCCCAGTTTGCATCAATAAATCCCGGATCTGTATAACCTCCTCCTCTCTGCGTTCTCCGCGTCTGGGCGATTCTCCCTCTACAATTCCCCTCAGCATACCCTCTGAGAACTCCTCCCCAAAATAAGCCTCAAGGTATGACACCATTTCCTCTGAATTAGGTGCTTCCCCCAACGTATGCAACCCAGATGAAAAAAGCCGATTTTCCAGAACTTGCAGATACTCGTACAACCGCACCAAATAACTATTAAAGACATCAGCACTAAACATCCTGGCATTTTCAGGAGTAAAGGCAATTCCTAAACGTTTTGCATCCTCAAAGGGACAATCTGCATCCAAACCTATATCTAAAATCTTTTTGCAGATGGCTTCTTTGAGAACGTAATTTTTATCTGTATCTTCCCGATATTCCGCAATTAATTCTCGCAACGTCACCAATTCCTTATATAGCCCAGCCCGACCATAAGGCGGTACATTGTGAGAAATTATTACCCCATAGCCGCGACGTTTCGCCAAAATTGATTCCGAAGGATTATTTGCCGCATATACATATAGATTCGGCAAATTTCCCAACAAAATATCTGACCATGAATAACCAGTATTTCCCAGCGGAGATCCCGGCAACCATTCAACCGTGCCGTGCATTCCAAAGTGAACAACGGCATCAGCTTGAAAGTCATTTTGTAACCACTTGTAGAAAGCAGCATATTGAGGATGTGGTGTCAAATCTCGCTCAAACATTAGCCGCATCGGGTCGCCGGAAATACCCAATGGTGGCTGTACGCCAATCCAAATATTTCCTAGTTGTATCCCACCAATTTGAAATTCATCTCCATAAGTTTTGATGCCAGTTCCAGTGAGAGATTTCCACTGTTTTTCGATGCGAGTGGTGAGTAGGTATCCTAGCCATCTTTCTAGGGTTTTAGTGTTAACGGGGTTTACCCCTTCTAAACCTTTTATTGCCTTCTCCCCTTCAACGGCGAGGGCTGGGGTGGGATTCTCATCCGCTTCTTTCACCAATCGAATTAATTCTTCGCCGTCTTCTGGTAATTCCCCAATGTTGTAACCTTGGTCTTTTAGGGCGTGGAGAAATTTAAGGAGACTACGTGGTACATTCAACAAAGCTGCTGTACCCGTTGCACCATATCCCGGCGGAAATCCATACAAAATTACGGCAATTTTGCGTTCAGCGGTAGACTTTTGTCGCAAGGAAATCCATTTTTTCAACCTTCCGATTAACCGATGGACTCGTTCTGGAATTAAGTAAATATCTTCTCCCACCAAACCACCGAGAGGAACCGGATCAATTGCCCCGTCGAGTTCTGGTAAGGCATACAAAACAACACTTTGCAATCCGCCAACACCCTGCCGCGTCCAAGAATGAATATCTTGAATTAGTAGCGGCGCGGCAACAATATAAGGTACATTCTTTGCGGTGAGAATGCGTTTTGCTACTTCGACCTGTCGCCCTGCTTCCATCGACCCCGCAGGGCCACCTACGAGGGGAAAACCAATTGTAGAAACAATGGCATCCACTGAAACTGCTTGATCAGACAGCGAAGGAGTTTCAATATTACCGAGTTTTCGTTGGGCGATTTCGTAATTGGTTGTCATCCAATCTCGCACCGCCACATGGCCTTCAACTCCGTTGATAAAAATTGGTAAAGGTATTAATCCAGCTTTCTCAAACTGGCGAATTAACTGGGGGATGTAAGGCTGTTTTGTAATTACGTGTTTGCGATAAAGCAGAATTCCAACAACTGGGGATTGGGAATTGGGAATTGGGAAATCTTCCTTCCCCAGTCCCCAGTTCCTAGTCCCCAGTCCCCAGTCCCGTTGATACCAATCTAAATATGCCTTTGGTGATTCAAAAAATCCTTGATAATCTGGATGCAGTAATCCCATGTTGGGAGTTTCAACTGGTGGCGGAATTTCTCCTACCTTTAGCCCAAAATATTTCTCTGCTATAGTCCAGAACATAGAGGCAACATTTTCTGTTCCTCCAGCGTTCCAATAACCGTAGATAATTAGCCAGTTGCGTAAGTCTTGCACTTTTTGCACTGGCACGAATTTTAATAATTTTGGCCCTACTTTCAAAAAGCTAATATAACCAGCAAGTTTGTCTTCTTCTCGCCCGTTGCTGAATTTATCGAGAATAAATTTCACAGGTTTGGGCATTCCCTTGGGATTGTCGCCAATTTTGAAGGCACCCAACTGGGTAAGACTCATTAATTCCAAGGCTGACTCGAAGACGAGGCGAATGGGGATGTGTTGTGCGCGATCGCGCAACCACAAAACTTGGTCATAATCAAATAGCAGACTGCCAAAGAAGACATCTGCCCCCTGGAGTGCGGCTTCTACGGCTTCAGGTTCCGTCGTGAGGGCGCGATCGCTAAACACCCGAATATCCAACTCCGGACAGCTAGCCTGAGCCAAATGAGCTGCCTTTCGGTACAAGTCAGCATTGAATGATTCAAAGCCAGCAATTAGAACAATACGTTTCATGTCCAGAGATCCTAAAGGTTCCTACTTTCGATCTTAAGCAGGAACCTTGGGGATGGGACGCCTAAGCCCACCCCGGCCCTCGGATTGCTTTTAGTAACTACCTGTGAGCATCCGGCTGAAGATATTAAAGTTCTTATCAATCAAACCGATTAAACTCTGAGCATTAGAGAGCGATCGCGGCGGGTTAGAAATCAGCGTATCCAGGGCAATCAAGCGATTAAAATCAACTTTGATGTCACCAGTCCGCTCGGTTTTCCCATCGCTTTCATAAAACTTGACACCCGCCTTCTTGTGCATAATTTTGATTAACTCCTGCGCCATGATGCCATAGCCAATGGTAGTGGGATGAATGCCATCCAGAGAGAATAAGCCGCCTTGGGTGCGACCCGTTGCATCAGATTTAAAAAATCGGGAATCTGGCACGGGTGAAAGTGCCTGAAGCTCAGGTGGCAACTGGTACTGACCACCCACTTCATCCCACCAAGTCGGTCTGGCGGCGGGGTCTTGAATGTAGCGCCTAGATGCCAAGCGATCCAACAAGCCAGCCATTTCAAACAGATACCAATCTCTGCCTTCCTGTCGAGCCTGAAGCACCGCATCGGTTATATAGTCGTTGTACTGGTCGATGGCACTATCAATTGCTCGTGCCTCCTCCCCTGTCAGGTACGGGTGCTTATTTGGATCGAATTCTTCTTCAGTAAGCCAAGGCAAGGAATAGTAAGGGAAGTATCGAGATCCCGGCTCAGCTTTATTTCCCTGATCATTTTTATTGATACCACGGGCAAAAGGAACGATCGTGACGTGAGGAACCGTTGCCAAGATTACATGGCGAGCGCGGATTTGCTTAACTTCCTCAACTAACTTGTCCAGTTCAGCCTTAAAGTGGATCGGACGCCAGACAGTATAGCGATCGTTAACCGCCATATCGTCATAGCCTTCTTTGGTCCAAGCCGCCTTGAATGTCAGAATACTACCCAGCGCATTATTGCCACCGATGACAACAAGCAGCGTTTCAATGCCGTCTCCACCACTTTCTGGCGTCCCCTCAGCACCCAGTGCTGCCGCTGCTTGCAGTGGCGTCAGCGCGTTGCCTTGTGCATCTCGTGCCGAATTTAAAACTCGGATGGCAGCGCGTTCGTTATGATACTCAACAACCTGCCGGAGGTAATCGTCTTTGGGCGGATTTTTCCGAATGATGTCTAGGCAAATGTCCGCAGTGCGCGACAGGGTATTCCGCAAATCCCAGCCATAGACTGCCAGGTTGTGATTAATCCCGCGTTGAATTGGGAAGCGGGAGCCTGCGTCACGTTCCCAATAATCCTCCACATCGTCCATATAGTGGCGTATAAACAACAGCGCCGGGGCGAAATCCAACCAGTTGATATTGTCGCCAAACTCCCGATCGAGTTGTCGAGCCAGATTTTCTAGGTTGAGTGGAAGCCCATCTCCTGGCCCGTCGTAGGTAGGATATCGCATCTGGGAAGACCAGCCCATTTCCTTGGCAATCATCATGGGATAGGAGAGACTAGTATTAAAGATTGCCCCACTTTGAAAGCCGTGTGAGAGAGAGTCCCCAATCGTGACCAGACGATGCTTGGGAGTGCCTTGTCTATTCACTTCAACGGAAATGCCCAGGCTGGGGTCTGTAATGGGTTTTCGTGCCTGTGCCTGAATAATTACATCGTCTGGCGTGGACTCGCGCATCCGAGATTTTCCAGAGTCTGCCATAAAGCCTCCTTATTAAAAAAAGCGAACATCAGTTACCGGATGATCCACAACCGATGAGATAAAATCCGGAACTTATATTAGTTTAAATTCGTTTTTTTCCTGATGAACCAACAGCGGTTTCCTATTAGCCGATCATATCTCTCGTCCTACCTATTTCTACGAATTAAATTTTTTCTTTGTAACAAAATATGACTTTTATGTTAAAGTAATGAACAGAAAATAAGGTAAAGGTTTTAATATAAAAGTTGCCCCAAACTTTCGGAAGTTTAGTTTAACCGAAAACTTGTCATCTCTAAAAGGAGCTAACTGCAATGGAATACGGAATTGATATCGGGCATAATTGTTCTCCCGACACGGGAGCCAGAGGAATTAGAGTTGAAGATGTGATGACAATGGAGGTGGGAACTAGAGTTATATCTAAGTTAAAATCTCAGGGACATCAAGTTGTAGAATGCAAGCCTAAAAGTGCGAGTAGTGTAGGCAATTCCCTATTGCAAAGATGCAATATAGCTAACGCTAATAGAGTGAACCTATTTGTATCTATTCACTTTAATGCTTTTAACCGTGTAGCTAAGGGAACGGAAGTATTTGCAGCCAGCGATACAGGCAGAAAGATTGCCCAGCCCATACTAGACAATATAGTTAAATTGGGATATTTCAACAGAGGCGTTAAAGATGGTTCGCACTTGTATGTAATAAAAAATACAAATATGCCTGCCATTCTGGTTGAGTGTTGTTTCTGCGACAACCAAGAAGATATGAATCGGTACAATCCAGAAGCTTTGGCGAATGCTATTGTTACCGGATTAACTGGAAAATCTCCAACGCCTCCCGCTCCAAACCCAGCTAAAGATAACGAGGTAATCAAACTACAGCAAACCTTAAATAGGTTAAAAATAACAGATAGCAGCGGCAAAAAATTGGTAGAAGATGGAACAATAGACAATGAAACTAGAGCAGCTACCCAAAAGTTTCAGTCAATTGTAGACATCACCGAAAATGGAATTGCCGGCCCTACTACGTGGATTGCACTTAATCAAATTCTTGCCAAGCCAATATTAAGAGCAAACCATGCCGGAGGTACAGCTGTAAAATACTTGCAATACCGGATAGGTGCAGAAACAGATGGCGTTTTTGGCCCTGGTACAGAAGCAGCAGTTGAGAGATTTCAAAAACAAAATGGCTTAACTGCTGATGGCATTCTGGGGCCGCAAGGCTGGGTTAAATTAATAGGTTAAAGCGGCGTACAACTTTACAGGAGTAATACCTCCCTTCTTTCAAGGGGTAGCTTAGAAAAAAGCGACTAACGTTTTGCCCCGCCAACCGCCCATAAATTGGGAGTTAAGGTATTGCCCACCCTACTACTGTTCAACTCAGGTAAAATCTATGGCTTTCAATATCAGTGTTCTAAAACTGCCTACGCTCAAAATTGGCTCTAATGGTTCGGCTGTTAGTGCTTGGCAGAGCTATTTGAAAGAAGCTCAATATCCGATTGGAACTGTTGATGGAGACTTTGGGAAAATAAGTGATACAGCTACCCGCAGCTATCAACAAAGAAATAATTTGCCCGTCAATGGAGTTGTAGATAATACAACTTATACCAAAGCTTTGAGCGACGGGTTTATTTATAAAGTTCCAAATCTTACAGCGGCATTGTTGTTAGCTTACCTGCGCTTTGGTGATGCAGAGGTAAAAGATTTACAAAAGTCTTTGAATACTATCTTAGTTCCAGACTTGGGAGTAGATGGAGACTTTGGTGCCAGAAGTTCGCAGGGTTTAGCTCAAGCTTACCTACAAAAAGATGTGCGCTTGCGTAGCGAATTAGAGGATCTGCTTTCTGCAACCACTAAACAGAAACTGGGAGCAGATTTTACTGAAGCAATGGATATTCTCAACAACTATGCTAAAAGAATTAGATTTCGTTTGAGTGGACAACATTGGTATGACTTTTTTCCAACAAGCAAGTCTATTTCTGATTTAGCTTCTCCATTCCGTGAAAGGGTACTGGCATTTCAAAAAGCCATGATTGACGCAGGCGCTCAAACAATTATCGCCGCCACTTATCGACCTCCGCAACGAGCTTATTTGATGCACTATGCTGCTAGAATTTCACGAGGAAATATTAAGGCAGAGGATGTGCCGCGCTTTCCGGGAGTTGACATTCAATGGGTACATTACACAAATGCGGTGTCGGTGAAAGCGGCAGAATTGATGGTAGATGCTTATGGGATTGGCGGTAATCCTGTTGCTCTCAAATCTCTTCATACTGAAAGGTTGGCGATTGATTGGAATATTACCTGGGATGGTATCCTAAGAATTAAAAGACGAGATGGAACCATCTTTAATATCAGCGCTCCCACCAATGGTGCCAGTAATACTATTTTGCACAATGTTGGTGCTTCTTATGGTGTGTATAAGCTATTGAACGATCCTCCACATTGGTCATATAACGGTCGCTAAAAAGGCTCTCATGCGCTCCCCCTAATCGTGTTACAAAAGGAGGAGTAAAAAGGCAAAAATCAAGAAAGTTTTGCCTTTTTACTTCTAGCGATCGCATTTACAAAAAATGCTTTATCTGCTGTTGGGGTTGGCTACAATTATTCTTAACGAAAAGCAAAGACGTAATATATCCCATCCTACGCTCTCGTGCCATGCAACCTCAAAGAATCAACCTTCGCTCAATCATCATCCGCAGTACAACGATAATGCTGCTGGGGCTAGTGGCTGGGTGTGACCTACTGGAGCCACCCGTAGCATCACAAACTACGCCAAACCAACCCGCCGCGCCTCCCATTTCAGCAGAGGTGGGTTTAGCCAAACATCTCAAAAAAATTGGAGCGAAATTTTACGGTGCTTACTGGTGTCCTCACTGCACTGATCAAAAGCAAATGTTTGGTGAAGAAGCAGTGAAGCAAATAAACTATATTGAGTGCGATGCTGGCGGTAAAAATCCGCGCCCAGACCTCTGTAAAAAAGCTCAAATCGAAGGCTATCCCACCTGGGAAATTCAAGGAAAGCAATACACAGGTGTGCTGGCTTTGCAGAAACTTGCAGATATATCCGGGTATGAAGGCGATCGCAACTTCAAAAACTAAATCTCACAACTCGCAGCATTTTTCCTCGTTCCCAGTCTCAGGCTGGGAACGAGAAATGTTTCCCTTGCAATTAGCTATTATTGTTTTGGCTGAACTTGAACTTGATACTGAGAAGGAATCTTTTCCACTCTTCCAGCTTGCGCTAAGGCTTGATAAATCGCAGCCGCAACCTCAGCTCTCGTAGCCGCCTGAGTTGGTTTTAGCAAGTTGGTTTTTGGGTAATTTACCACAAGACCGGATGCCGTAGCGGCTGCTACCCCTGGCTTGGCGTAATTAGGAATCTGCGGAGCATCTTGATAAGCCTGTAAAACTTGGGCAGAATTAGGCGGTGGTGCCAGCCCTAAGCCACTGGCAAGGGCAACGAAGACTTGCGCTTTGGGAATTTCTTGATTGGGGAGAAAGATATTATTTGGATACCCTTTTAAAAAACCCGTTGTAGCAGCTTGCTTAATGGCTGCGTTTGCCCAGAGTCCACTTGGAACGTCTTTAAAATTCGGTGCGTTTTGAGCCGATTGTTTGTTAAAAGCCTTCTGCAAAATGGCAGCAAATTCGGCTCTAGTTATCGGTCTATCCGGGCGAAAAGTGCGATCGGTAAAACCGGCGACGATGTTACGCTGAGCCATTGCCTGTATGTAAGGACGCGCCCAGTAATTAGCAGGAATATCCGTGAAGTTGAGCGCCCTGGCTGGGGGTGAAGCTGTGGGTGTTGGGGAGGGAGTCGCAGACGCAGTTGGGGAAGGAGCTACGACCACTGGGGCGGGAGCTAGGGGTATGGTTCTCGAAGCCGCTGTTGGGTCTACTGGTATTGGTACCACTGGGGTGAGGTTTTCCGAGGCTTCTGGCGTTGAGGGATCTATGGCTTGGGGAAGGGGGGACTCCTGTGGCAATACGGGCGGTAGTGGGGCTGCTGGCGTGGGACTCGTGGTGGCGTTAGGAATCGGCACGCCTGTCAGATTCAACCCTTCATCTTTTCTACCTATCACCCAAAAGAAAATCGCGCCAATGGCGGCAAAGGCTACAACAATGCCTATCAACTCATCAAAGCCTAGTTGAGAGGATCTTGGATCGGGGGGCGGTGGATTCGTCATTTGCCATCCTTCATGCAGCAAATAGCTTATAACCCAAAGCGGTAAGCCTAGTCATCCTCCTAGAGGAAAATTAAACATTTTGCATTTTTAATTTTTGACTTGACTACCGTGGCTGCGAGGATCGTCAGGGGTGGCTTTTGCTGGGGTGACGGGCGCTTCAAAGGCGGATACTTGCCCGGATTGGGTATACGGTAGGGGTAAGGCAGCAACTAGGGCTTCAATATTTGCCTGCATGATGGGACGAGGCATTTCACCAAGGGTTTGAGCGATCGCTTCCCCATTTTTCCCAAAATACACGAAATGCGGAATGCCATCGACTCGGTAGCGCAGCATCTCTGGCAACCACTTGTTATTATCCACGTTCAGCATCACAAAGTTCACAGCGTCCGCGTACTCTTGTTTGAGTTCGCCCAAATCCTTCGCCATCGCCTGACAGCTAGTACACCAGTTGGCATAAAATTCCATTAGCGTCGGCTTACCATTACTCAAAGCCACTTCTAACGGTGTGGATGTTTCCGCCTGCGCGTCTAGGGAAACTGAACTTGTCTCGGTTCGCAGTCCGAAAAATAGGGCAACTGTGAGGATAATTGCTACCATTGCAATCAAGAAATTTCTGATGCGTTTCCCGCCGTCCGTTGGCGACTGGGTTTGGGGAGTTACAGTTGTTTCAGGTGAATTCACAGCCATTGAAGATTTTGTTTACGATTTGTATATAAGCTTCCTTTAGTTTACCAACTCTCTCCAAAGCTACCTTTGCTGTGAAAAAACGAGTAACGCTGACTTTTCCGAAACGCGCAATACAAATGCCAGTGACTTATCGACTGGCTAAAGATTTTAATGTGGCGGCGAATATTATTCGCGCTCAGGTGGCACCGAATCAAATTGGTAAGCTGGTAGTGGAACTTTTGGGCGATATTGATGCGCTGGATGCGGCGATTGATTGGATGCGATCGCAAGATATCAGCGTTTCCTTTGCCAGTCGGGAGATTGTTATTGATGAAGATGTCTGCGTTGACTGCGGACTTTGTACTGGTGTTTGCCCTACCGAAGCCCTTACTTTAGATCCGCAGACGTTCCGGCTAACGTTTATGCGATCGCGCTGCATTGTCTGCGAACAGTGTATTCCTACTTGTCCCGTTCAAGCAATTTCCACCAATCTTTAATATCCATTATTCACACCCTCCCCCATTTGAATACTTATGTTTATTCAAGGGGAATTGTGTATACCCATTCTCGGTAATTATCGTCTCGATTTTCTGTAATTGCTATCAGTTTCTCCCTAAGTTTTTCAGTTATTGGTCTAGTTGTTGATAACTCGTAGTTCTCAATTCTTTTTACTGGGGTTATCTTAGCAGCAGTTCCACTTAAAAACACTTCGTCAGCAATCAAAAGTTCAGATTTATCAACGGGTCTTTCTATAGTTTTAATTCCCATATCTTGAGCAATTGTGAGAATGCTATCTCTAGTGATGCCTTCTAAAATATCTTGTTCAACTCCAGGGGTAATTAGTTGCCCATTTCTCACAATAAAAATATTCATCCCCGAAGCTTCACAGACTTTGCCTTGAGAATTCATTAAAATCCCTTCATCAAAACCGGATTCTACAGCTTCAGTTTTGGCGAGAGAAGAAGTAATATAAGCTCCTGTAATTTTACCTTTCAAGGGAAAGCTGCGATCTTCTTGTCGATACCAAGAACTAATGCGACAGCTTACTCCTTCAGGAGACATATAATCTCCTAACTCTAATCCATAAACGAAAAACTGTTTCTCAATGTTATGAAGTCTGGGAGCAATACCTATATCTGAGGTATAGATAAAAGGTCGAATATAAAAAGACGTACTTGGCTTATTAACTCGGACAAAATCGACTATAGTATTTTCGATTTTATCTGCTGGTAAATCGTAGCGAAGAAACTTAGCACTCTGACTCAATCTTTGACAATGACGGTCTAATCTAAACAGCAAAATTTGTTGAGGGTTTTGGGGATCGGGGATGCCGCGCAATCCTCCAAAGGCTCCGGTTCCATAATGCAAAGCATGGGTAGCGATGGAAATATTTGCCTCAGCAAAAGGCACAAATTTGTTTTGGAAGTAAGCAAAGGGTAAAGAATTAAGCATACTAAAAGTATCTGGTGAGTGTTATCACTATAGAATAATCTTACAAAATTTAACTATAAATTACTTTAATAGCGCTTGAATTATTTTTATAGTTCTGATTTTAGTATGGCTTAGCAGAACACTACAACACTACTCTCCAAAAATCTATGACGTTCATTATCACCAACGACGACGGAATAGACGCTCCTGGTATCCGAGCGCTGTACAAGGCGATGAATGGCAATGGCGTAATTGTCGCTCCCTGTGACCATCTATCGGGTTGCGGTCATCAGGTGACGACGACTAGAGCGATTCATCTCAAGCGACGCTCTAATGTTGAATATGCGATCGCAGGCACTCCCGCTGATTGCGTTCGCATTGCCTTGTCACATTTATGTCCAAATGTCAAATTCGTACTTTCAGGCATCAATGCTGGAGGCAACTTGGGAGTTGACTCTTACATCTCAGGCACAGTGGCAGCTGTGCGCGAAGCGGCGATGCACCGAGTTCCGGGAATTGCCGTTTCTCATTATCGCAAAGGGAAGCGGAATGTTGATTGGGATGTGGCGGCGCGTTGGACAGCTGGAGTTTTAGCAGACTTACTGACTCGTACCATTGAACCGGGAAGCTTTTGGAACGTGAATTTACCACATTTGGAACCAGGAGATCCCGATCCAGAAGTGGTGTTTTGCGAACCCTGTAAGCGACCGTTGCCAGTAAATTACCGAATTGAAGGTGATGATTTTTACTATGTAGGAGAATATCAAAAACGCGATCGCACTCCCGGAAGTGATGTTGATGTTTGTTTTTCCGGCAAAATTGCTGTCACTCAACTCAGACTGTAAGATGAGTTTTGGCAAAAATTTAGAATAACAACTTGTGGAACCATCAGAATTACAGTATCTAATTCTTAACGCTCTGGACACCTTAGAACTACTTAGCAATGCGGTGTATGATGAAGAAACAGGAATTTGGGTAATTGAAACACCAAGCTCTGTATTACCTTATGCCCGACTCCTGCAAAATGGCGATATTGTTCCTATGAGATGGAGATCGGAACTATGAAAGAACTGACTGAAGTCCAGAAACAAGAGTCCGAAAGATTAAAAGAACTTTTTGCCCGATCTAGGCAACGCTATCTAGATGCTGGGGGAGATCCTCGAAAGCGTCCAATGGGCCGTAAAGGTGATGACTACTTAACAGATTCAGAGAGAAAAGAAATATTTGCGATTGCACGACGTGGCGTTCAAATCATTGGCGATAAAGTTCACTGTGAAGGACGTTCGTGGAAAATTTCAGACAAATTGGCAAAAAATGAGGATGGTGCAGAATGCGAATCTTAATGATGGGTGGAACCCGGTTTATCGGGGTTTATCTAACAAAAACGCTGGTGGAACAAGGGCATGAAGTCGTACTTTTTAATCGCGGCAACAAGCCTGTACCAGTTGAAGGTGTAAAACAAATTCATGGCGATCGCACTGATGCCTCGCAACTAAAAGAAAAGTTATCTTCAGAAAATTTTGACGCTATCTTTGATAACAACGGGCGGGAATTAAGCGACACCCAACCTTTAGCAGAAATATTTAAAGACCGGGTGCAGCATTTTGTCTACATGAGTTCTGCGGGTGTTTATCTGAAGTCAGACCAAATGCCTCATGTAGAAGGCGATGCTGTCGATCCAAAAAGTCGTCACAAGGGCAAGTTTGAAACAGAAGCTTACCTCACCCAACAGGGATTACCTGTGACATCTATTCGTCCTACATATATTTACGGCCCTCAGAACTACAACGATTTGGAAGCTTGGTTTTTCGATCGGATTGTGCGGAATCGCCCGATTCCAATTCCCGGAAATGGCTTGCATATCACCCAGTTTGGTCATGTGAAAGACTTAGCGGCGGCGATGGCAGCAGTTTTGGGGAAATCTCAGGCAGTCGGGCAGATTTATAATGTGTCAGGCGATCGCTACGTCACCTTTGATGGGTTAGCGCGTGCTTGCGCTATTGCTGCTGGGAAGTCAGACCAAGTGCAAATTGTCCATTACGACGCGAAAAAGTTTGATTTTGGGAAACGCAAGGCTTTTCCTATGAGAACTCAGCATTTCTTTGCCTCAGTTGATAAAGCCAAGACTGAACTAGGTTGGCATCCAGAATATGACTTGATTTCTGGGCTGAAAGACTCGTTCCTCAATGATTATCTCGCCTCTGGTCGCGACAAAGCTGAGGTAGATTTCTCAGTTGATGATGAGATTTTAAAAGCAGCCTGATTTATTTCTTGTTCCTGGGCTGCGGTCTGGGAATGAGAACCCTACCCTATCGGTTGAGCGCTTTTTTGAGGCAATACATAAATTACGCCAGAAATCAAGGTAAGGACAACAGAAACCCAGAAGGCAACCAAAGAGTAAATTTGCCATGAGTTAGGTAGGGGTGCGATGAGGAGTGCGATCGCTAATATCTGACTCACTGTTTTCAGCTTGCCCCAAATATTAGCACCAGTGATGGTAGTTTGGTTAACGCGCCAACCTGCGATCGCGATCTCTCGTCCCAAAATCAAAAATACACCCCATGCTGGAACTTGATTTAACCCAATCAACGCCAGCAAAGGAGCCAAAACCAATAATTTATCAACTAAAGGGTCAAGAAACTTTCCCAAATCTGTAATTTGATTTAGTTTACGAGCTAAGTAGCCATCCAGCCAATCTGTAGCCGCCGCAACCAGGAAAATTCCCAGACTGATCCAGCGAGTTTCAGTTGTTGGGTTTTGCAGCAAATAGAGCAGAAATGGTAGAGATAACAAACGAGATAAAGTGATCCAGTTAGGCAGATTCATCAATAGTTATGAGTTATGAGGTAGCCATTAATTACTACCGTCATCATAAAACAAGAGACGCGATAAATCGCGTCTCTACAATTCATAACTAAAAAATTTTAGCAAGCGCCTTTCTTATCCAAAACTGCCATTACAGTCTTGAAAATTAGGCTGATGTCGTAGATAACAGACCACTTGCGTTGGTAGTCGATGTCCATACGAACGATTTCTTCAAAGTCTTCCACCGTAGAACGACCGTTAGCTTGCCATTCGCCAGTAATTCCCGGCTTAACATTCAACCGTTCCCAGTGATGACCGTCGTAGTTCTTAACTTCATTGACTGTGGGTGGACGGGTTCCCACCAGGCTCATATCCCCCATCAGAACATTCCAAAACTGAGGAAATTCGTCTAAGCTAGTGCGGCGCATAAATCTTCCCACGCGGGTAATGCGGGGGTCATTTTCATTTTTAAAGATATGCCCTTTTGCCTGGTTCTTCACCAGATGCTGAAGCTTTTCTGCGCCAACAACCATAGAACGAAATTTCCAGATGCGGAATTGGCGACCGTGCAGACCGCAACGAATCTGGCTGTAAAATACTGGGCCGGGGTTATCGAGTTGCATAGCGATCGCTACTGGAATTGCGATCGCAGCCGTAATCCCTAAACCTACCATGCCTCCCAAAATATCAATTAGGCGCTTCGCTTTGCTAGTAACCGATGGATGATGTTCGGCTTGTTTTTCACAATCAACTAAGTAGAGTTCATCCATTTCTGGCGAAGCAATTTTTTTGGATTCCCGGAAGCGATAAGTAGTAATCACAGTTCTGTAGTTGGTTTCTATAATTTGGGCTTTCTATATGTCAATATAAGCAACACCCTTCCCACTTGGAATGTCCAAACCACTTATTTCACCGAATCTTTAAGGATATTCGGCTTTTATATATTTAGTGTTTACGCGGTTGACAAAACTGCATTGATATGACCGCAGGGTTGCAATTGGGGATTGGGGATTGGGGATTGGGGATTGGGAATTGGGGATTGGGAATTGGGACTAGGGGCTGGGGATTGGGGATTGGGGATTGGGAATTGGGAATTGGGAATTGGAATTCGGTAAGAATCTTGCCCAGTCCCCAGTCCCCAGCCCCTAGTCCCCAGTCCCCAGCCCCCAGCCCCCAATCCCTAAATTATTGCCAGTTCTAACAAATTGACGGCTAGTGGGTCGTCCAGTTTTTGCTGAGTACCAGCCAGGACGCTACTTAAATAACGCCGCCAAGCCTCGCTTTGCTGTCCATTCATGCGATAAAGCTGCGTCGCCTCTTTCTCAAAAAGAGGTGCGGAAGCGATCGCCTGATAATCAGGATTTTCTGCCGAGGCGGGAGTCAGTAAACCCGAAGCGGTTTGTGACGGCACCAGACCAGCAGGCATCTGACCGTCCAAAAGTGCCATCACGCGAGAAAAGCAAACCCGTGTATTAATACCGCGATACTCTAGTATCTGCATAATTTCCTCAACCGGAAGCGGTTGGGAGGGCAGTGCGCGTAAAAGTTCCAAAAGCAGAAAATAGTCGCTGTACTGCTGTGTTTGTTGTTCCAACAGTTGGGGATATAACGGTAAAGTAGCCAAACCGTAGGCAACCGGACTACAGCTTCGGGTTGCTTGTTCGCCTGACCAGACGCGAAATGTTGTATCTGTGTCCCGAATCAAAATTGCTTTTGGTAATTTTTGCCGCAGCCATTGGGCGATTTCACCGATGGCAGCAGTTCCGCCAGTACAGATGATTTGCTTAATCCCTGATTCGCGTATTCCTGTTTGAATTAGCAGCGAATTTAGCTTCTGATTCAGTTGTTCAATAAACGGTTTGAACACCCGGTTTTCTAGGTCTTGGCGCGTCACCACGCAGGAATATTCGCCCAGTTCCAGGGTATAACTATCTTGGTGCTGAAGAATCCGTTTTAGATAACTAGCGGCTTCTAGAAGTTTTTGTCCTAGAGGGGAACTTTGCAACAGCGATGATAAGCGATCGCGTGTTGCCAAATCTGGTTCGCCCGCCTTAGGAAAGATTAGGGATGAAGAATGAAGAATAAATGAAGATTCTAATTTGTCTTTGATTTTGCTGCCTTCATCCTGCAAAAGCAATTGACAGATAATGTCTTGGTCAATGGCATTACCCGCATAGGCAAAACTTTGACAAGCAAAGTCGGAATGAGTTAAATCTTCCAGATTTTCCGGTAAATTTACCAAAGCAAGTTCTGTTGTAGTGGCACCAGCATTGATTGCTAAAGTGGGGCCTCGCCAGGGTACTTCTGGGAGTGTCGCACCTTCAATTCCTGCCAACACAGTAGCGATCGCATCCTCAAGAAAGAAAATTTGCTCTGGATGCCCCACCAGCTTCGCCTCCAGCAAGGCTTCCCGAATATTAAAGCGGTAGGTATCCCCCCACTGGGCAGGGCAACCCACAATTGCACCGCTTAAGCGGCTCATCGCTGCATTCAGCGTAGATGGCTTGAGACCAGCAGCACCTACTAAATATGAAGGAGCTTGTTCTGAGGAAAATAGAGGGCTTTCTTCGTCTTGTTGGGGTGTCAGAGTAGCTAATAAAGCTTTCAACGAGCGCCCAATCCAGCACAAAGAAATTGGCTGGTCAAGCGACCACTGCAACATTGGCTCCCAGTTTTTGCCGGAGACAGAATAGTAAGGAATGCCAACTTTCAAGTATGGCTTAAAGTTTTGGATGAATATCCCCTCTTTACTATTGGCAACGGATGTGGGAGCAACAGCGATCGCTGCTACCGATGATCCCGGAATATTCCCCTCTGGCCCTATGTAGGTTACAGACGGTAAACGAAAGCTGGTTTCGTTTGACTCTGGCTGTTGGGATTTCATCCAATAGATAGGATATCTTTCGCCAGTGGAGCAATTTAACAAAACTGCGGAAACACCAGTTGTCCCAAAGTCAATTCCTAAATACCAGGTATAGTTGCTGACATCCTCCGAGGCGGCTTTTTTTAAAGGATGAAGGATTAAGGATGAAGGACTTTTAAGATCAAATCCGGTTAATTCTCCATCATTAAAACACTTTACCCCGAACCCCTCTGAGTTTGTCCCCACGGGAGGCGGAGGGACACTATCTGGCAAAGTGAGGTTCTTCAGAAATGCTGGTTCCGCAAGCGGTGTCAAAGGAACGGGGTTGAAGGACGAAGGATGGATGAAATTTTCGGTAAAAATCTGAGATCCAAATATCGCTTCCACCGAGAAATCTGTTTCATCCTCCCTAGTTACCGCTTCCTCATTCGGAGTCACTATTTGTTTTTTTTTTTCAGAATCTGACGATGGGGGTATATCTATCAAATCGTCGGACGTTAGAGTTGCCTCATTATCAAAAGCTTCGTTAAAGGCTTCGTCAAAGGATTCTTCTGGGGATGCGATCGCTTGATCTGGTGCGATCAGTTCCTCCAAGCGTAACAATTCCAACTCCCAATCCATATCATCTGATTGTGTTGTTTCTCTCCCATCGCTTTCAGGCGTTTCTTCCCAATCCCAGGAGGCTAAGTATTCATCATCAGAATCAGAAGGAATTGCGTTTTCTGTTTCCACCCGGCTCAATTCTTGTAAAGATAATTCCACCGCTTCATCCCACTCATTGAATGTTTGCTGGCTGGAATTTGATTCAGGCGTTTCTGACAACTCCCAGGAGGCTAAGTATTCATCATCAGAAGGAATTGCGTTTTCTGTTTCCACCCGGCTCAATTCTTGTAAAGATAATTCCACCGCTTCATCCCACTCATTGAATGTTTGCTGGCTGGAATTTGATTCAGGTGTTTCTGGCAACTCCCCAGCAGCGATCGCATTTTCTGGTACTGCTGTCTGTTCTTCCTCCGGTGTTAATTCCTTAGCTGGAGGAAGCAGACCAATCACCGTGTCTGGAGGTGGATAGAGCGGTTCCCAGGTGTATAATGACGCATCCCATTCGGACACAGATGGTTCTGTTTTCTCCGGCTGTTTGGGGGAATCTTCTTGGTGTAACGCTTCAGTTTGAGGCTGCGCCTGCTCATCTGGCACACCAGCAGACACATCCTCTGGAAAACTATCCAAGTTTAGATCGTCCCAATCCTCCATCAACACTTCATCCAGTGCTGTGTCTGCCACAGTTTCTTCAAATAAGTGAATTTCTTGATTTTCACTCCTTTGGATTTCGTCTAGTGCCAGTTCCTCTTGAGTAAAAGGCTCCTGCGCCATCAATTCCCCGGTTAACTCGGTTCCAAAAATCTCCTCTTGTTGGAGGAAATCGCTATCAGGTGCCTCTAATCTATACAGATTTTCACCGATCTGCTGAGCTGTTTCCAGAATTTCTGTTTGTTGCTCTCGGCGGCTAGTAGGTGTCTCGAAGCTAAAAAGGTCTTCACTCAGCAGTTGCAAAGTCTCTTGATCCAGCCAAAATTCTTCTGTTTGGCTAGCAGAAGCATCTATTGCCAGCAGATCCTCGTCTGGCGAAGCTGGAATGTAGGTATCTTCTGGTAGAAGCAGACTAGGTGTCTCTGTCTCTATTGCTTGCTGAGGTATAGTTGGCTCTATTTCCTGAATTTGAGTTGTTTCTTGAAGGGTAGTTTCTATAGCAGAAGTCAGGGATTCATCTGTCAGCGCCTCCGGAAATAAATCAGCCAGCGACGAGATGACCAGATCCCCTGGTTCAACATCACTATTGGCGGCTAAATTTGTTTCGGCGGCAAAGATTTCTTCACCCAAACGGCTAGCAATTTTGGAGGGTTGCTCTTGCTCATCGGCCGTGATGGGTGCGATCGCTTCTGTGTCCATCTGAAAAACCGTTGCTTCCCAATCTTCCGGAAACAAAGCATTTTCCCAGGGTCTTGTCTGTGGCTGTACAAATGTCGCCTCATCAGAGGAATCTATCAGTCCGGCAAACAAAGCATCCTCTAAAGACTGTGTTGTAGGCTCTGTAATAGATTCGGGGGATTTTTCTGTTGCTTCCAGTCTCCCCCTATCCCCTTCTTCCTGGGCCGTATGTTGTGACTTTTCCACCCCAGCGTCACTCACAGGTTCCGCACCAAACAAACTATTAAAAAAATCGTCTAGTTCGTCTTCCCGTGTTTCAGGAGGCACGGGAATTACAGCATTCAGCTGTAGGAGGGTTGTCATATTCTCGTCATCCAGACTATCCAAATTTAGAGCGGATATATCCAGAGTCTCTAGATTCAGTCCTTCATCACTGTTGGCTGCTGCGGATGGCGATCGCTCCTGTCCCTGTACAACCCAAGTGCTAATAGTCGGATTCGCCTCCGCACTTGGCTCCTCTACCAGTTCCACCGATCTTGCTGGCAATTCAATACCCGGATACGGTAGTTGCGTGGGAGGATTGTCAGCATTAGGCGAGAAGCTTCTGTAATTTTGTGAAGGCGAGAACGGAGCAATATTTGCCTCTCTCCAAGGTGGCTGGGTTCCAGATTGCCTGGGTTCCAGATTGCCTGGGTTTTGCGGCCTTGTCGTCGCGTCTGGCGGTGACTGCAATTCAGAAATCCGCCTAGAGGAGGATTGCATTATGGTAGAGGCTTCTTGCTGTAACTGCTCGCTAAGCTGATTTACCAACTCGGTAAACCTGACCTCACTCTGCTGCCCCAAATTGTGAATCTTCTCCAGTCCTTGGAACAAAGACTCTTGATAGCTGTGAATATTGCGCTGTAGCGTCTCGAAGACGGAACAAATAGTAGAATCCAGGGTTATCAACAGTTGATCAGATCGCGCCTGTAGCATTTGCAGCTGTTCTAGGCGCTCGCGTGGGTGTAGCGGTGCTGGATTGTTTATCTGGCTGCGGTCGTAAGCGGGGCCAGAGGCGGATGGTGGCGTTTGTTGGGATGTATACGCCAAATTCATAAATTGGGCTTCTAGATTCGTCAGGCTTTGAGCCATCTGTTGCGTCAGAGTTTCCTGCAAGCGACCAGAAAGCGCCTGCAAAAATTCGGAAATCATTTGCTGCTGGGATGCCTGTTGCTGCGTAAGAGTTCGATAGTGCAGCCGGGAACTCTCCATCTGCCGAATTTCTGAAATTAGCGACTCCCGTTGCTGGCGCAGCCGCTCCATTTCCGCCTGTAAAGGCCCAATTAAGCCAGAGCGCAACGAGTGCATCTCTTTCTCAACCGCTTGCACAATTTGCCGCCCCGTTTCCTGCGATCGCTGGAGGTGCTGCTCTTCAACTACAGCATTGGATTGCTGTTGTGCGGCTAAATAATTACGAACTTGCTCCAAAAGCCGCCGCTGCTCTTGGACATCGACCGATCTGAGCCAAGGACGACGGGAGCTGGCCTTTTGGAGGATGCTGTCAATGTCAGCGATGATTGTTGAAATTGAATCTGTTTCGTGAGTCACAAGGGAACCCCCGCCTAGAACGATTGCCCAGTTATCAAAAGCTACTATACTGCTACTGGCTATAATGTTAGACTGCGTGAGCGACAACAACTAAATTTCACAGAGTTCTACATCTACCGGGTGAAGTATTTCAAAACGGGTAATTATAAATGTAGATATATTCAGGAGCGATCGCCCTCAAGTGCCGCTAACCGCGTAACAAGTACGCGATCGCCATAAAATAAAGCGTTTGGAGTAGAATGTGAGTTTTGCTTTTGAACGATCGGCAACTGGTAGTGAGTTTACCGTAGAGAGGATAATAACGGTAGAGTCATTTCTAAATAGGTGCCTCTTGCTTGGGAATGGATTGGCACCTTGGTGCCTCTTGTCCAGCAAAATTGTCTTCGAGTGGGGCAACGCCACCTGCTGTACTATTCTGGCAGTATTGCTGAAAAGTCCAGCTCTTATTATTGCTCTGCGTTAAAACGCTACCAGCTAGCCCCGATGAAGTGGGCCACTAATTATCCGTTTAAAAGCGTTTACTTTTGCGATGGCCCGATGGAAGACAGATACAACTCCCGCGAATCAAATTCTAATCTCAATTCGTTGATTGTCTCCGCTCCTTTGTTTACTGGCTTACCAGACATTGTTGTGCAGAAGGCAACGTCTCATGTCGTTACTCGTACTCATCCAGCAAATCAGGTGATTTTGCTGGAAAACGACTGGGGCGGCTCAGTATATTTTATTTTGGAGGGTTGGGCGAAAATTCGTACCTACAACCTCGATGGCAAAGAAGTTACTCTCAACATTCTTGGGAAAGGAGAACTCTTTGGCGAAATGGCAGCACTCGATGAGGTGCCTCGTTCTACGGATGTGATCACATTAACTCCCACAACGATTGGCAGTATGCCCGCTGCTGATTTCGTTCAGTTAATTAATAATGAACCCCTAGCAGGCGTGCGGTTGGCTCAGCTGATGGCAAAACGTCTGCGTCAAGTTAACCGTCGTCTCCGGTTGCGAGAATCGGACAGTATGTCGCGTGTAGCCGATACGTTGTTATTTCTCGCGGAAGGGCAGGGAAAAACTGCACAAAAAGGAATTAATATCCCGAATTTGCCTCATCGCGAGTTGAGTAGTCTCAGCGGACTGGCGCGGGAAACAGTGACGCGGGTACTGACAAAGTTGGAGAAAAAAGGGCTGATTATGCGCGATCACGATATCCTCTGTATTCCCGATATGGGAGCCTTGGAACGACTAATCGTGTAAGGGAAACTTAGGCGTGGGGAGTGAGGCGAAAAGTTGGAAATAAATAACTTACAACTCATAACTTTGTTCCCAATCCCCTATTTATCAATAAAAAATCTGGCTTTTCGGCAAAATCATCAATGGTGCCAGGGAACGATCCGCCTCAAAGTTAGATAAAGGTTAAATTAAAATCTGCCTGTTTTAAAATTTGCATGAGCGATCCTTTTAAAGACGGTGAAGGCGATCGCCCCAGCGATCTGGAAACGGAAAATCAGCCGACCGGACTGGCGAACGCAGCAAGACAAAGTACAACTGGCCCTGAAAGCTTTAATCCACAAATGTCTGGGGACACGGATAGAAGCGAAACAACAGGGACAACCAGCGCCTCACCAGACAATTTTTCTGAAGTTAAGGTGAGTGCGAAGTCTCCCCTGATATTGGTGGAAACTGCCTTTTTAGCTAGTACCTCTAGCTTGATTTGGCTGATTAATTATTACTTTCCCTTGGGGCCGCTGTTGCGAATGTTTTTCCCGGTGCCAATTGCTTTGGCATACTTGCGCTGGGGATACCGCGCTGCTTGGATGGCGGCGTTGGTTACTGGGTTGCTGTTGTCGGTGCTGATGGGGCCTACCCGCAGCATTCTCTTTGTTATCCCCTATGCTTTGATGGGTGTCCAGCTGGGGGCTATGTGGAGGCGCGGGAGTAACTGGCTGTTCTCGATTGGTATAGGTGGGATTATTGGCACGTTTGGATTCTTTTTTCGGTTTTGGCTGCTGTCAATTTTACTGGGCGAAGACCTCTGGGTTTACACGACAAGCCAGGTGACGGAATTGGCAGAGTGGATATTTGTCAAGCTAGGGTTGCTCGCCCAACCGAGTCTTTATGTGGTTCAAGCGATCGCATTCGGCATGGTCATCCTGAGCAATATCATTTATCTATTCGTGGTGCATCTGGTGGCTTTGGTACTACTGGATCGCTTAGGCAACCCAATCCCCCGTCCGCCAAACTGGGTACAAGTTTTATTAGATTACGAGGAATAAAGGATGATGGTGGGAGAAGAAAGACAAGGGACTGGGGACTGGGGACAAGGTACTGGGGAAGAGAGACAAGGGAGTCCCAATCCCCAATCCCCAATCCCCAATCCCCAATCCCCAATCCCCAATCCCCAATCCCCAATCCCCAATCCCCAATCCCCAATCCCCAATCCCCAATCCCCAATCCCCAAT
>NZ_JACJOK010000014.1:0-73525 GCF_014695505.1 Trichocoleus sp. FACHB-90 | reverse complement strand
ATCGCGTTTAGTGAGGAAGACGTTATCGAATTCTTAGAAGTTGGAGAACCATATCGGGGCAATTTGGTACTTCGTTCACCACTACAATGCATCCTTACCTGTTTAGCACTACCTAAATCTGAATTGACCGGGTAGACTTCATGTTCCCAACGGTCTCTATTCTCATGGCGCGAGTGCGGGGCAGACTCAGAAGCTGGTTACTCAAGCGAGTGCTAAAAGTCCGCTCTTATACAATCAGAAGAGTTGAACAGGGGGTTATACCCCCTATTCGCCAGCGGTATCCTTAAAGAAGTCGGGTATCTCGCCTTAACTAGGCGGCAATCGCCAGAAGTTTAAGCAGTGTGCAGCCTTTTGCCAGCGCGACTTGGTGAGGCAGGCTTTTTGCTGCGGGTGGGTGCGGATGGTGCCTGGGGCTTGGCTCGGTTACTGCGACCTTGGTTCGTGCGCTGACCCTTCGGCTGGTCTATCACCATCTTGGCTGGGGCGCTTGGCTCGTAGCCTGGAACCACAGTTTTGACAAGGGGTTTATTGAGCAATCGTTCGATGTCTTTGAGGAATGGATATTCATCTTCGCTGACGAGGGAAATCGCTCGTCCTTCATTGCCAGCGCGACCTGTGCGACCAATGCGATGCACATAGTCTTCTGGTACATTGGGCAGTTCAAAGTTGACTACGTGGGGCAGCTGATCGATATCTAGACCGCGTGATGCTACGTCGGTGGCGACTAATACCCGCACTTTCCCTTGCTTAAAGTCTTGCAGCGCACGAGTCCGGGCTGCCTGACTTTTGTTGCCATGAATTGCAGTGCTTTTCAGCCCATCTTGAGCAAGTTGCTCCGCTAGACGGTTGGCTCCGTGTTTCGTGCGGGTGAAGACTAGCACCTGTTTCCAATTGTGGAACCCGATCATATGAGAAAGCAGTTCTCGCTTGCGATCGCGATCGACCGGATGCACCACTTGTTCTACCTGCTGTGCGGCGGTATTACGGGGAGCAACTTCGATCTGGGTTGGAGATTTTAACAAGCCGCTGGCAAGCTGCTGAATCGGTTTAGAGAAGGTGGCAGAAAACATCAGCGTTTGGCGGGATGGGGGGAGAATTGCCAAAATTTTGCGGATGTCACGGATGAAGCCCATGTCTAACATGCGATCGCATTCATCCAGCACCAGTATCTCTATCTGCGAGAGATCCACAGTCTTTTGGCCAATGTGGTCAAGCAACCGACCGGGTGTAGCCACTACAATATCAACTCCCCGATGCAGGGTTTGAACTTGTGGCTTAATTCCCACGCCGCCATAAATTGCTGCCGCTCTCAGCGACAGGTATTTGCCATAAGTTTTGACGCTATCTTTTACCTGATCTGCCAGTTCGCGAGTAGGTGTGAGAATCAGGGCGCGAGTCCTGCGATGCACCTGCTTGGTGTTGGTGGTACCCAGGAGTTGCAGTAAAGGCAGGGTAAAGCCAGCAGTCTTGCCTGTTCCAGTTTGGGCGCTGGCGAAAATGTCTTGTCCTTTCAGGATTGCGGGAATTGCTTGCTGCTGAATGGGGGTTGGTTCAGTGTAGCCAGAGTCAGCAACAGCACGAAGCAGGTCTGTCGAAAGACCGAGGTTATCAAATGTCATGAATGCGATCGCTCCTAGTAATGCCCCTATCCCAAATCAAGTGCCTGGGGCCAGTCTAAGAGCAGGAAATTTGTAGTTCAGTTGGATGGCTTTAATCAGCTTTTTTCCAATGCGCCAGCAACAGACCGGAATGTACTGGCAGAAATTCATTCTATCAAAAATATCAGAAAAATGCTGAAAACCCCGTGATTTTAATCCGGGGATGAAAGTTAATTGCTGGTTTTCACCTGCCTTGGAAGTGTTTTGATATAGTCGCTTGACAGGCTCCCGCCGCTAACCTAGAGTCCCAGATTAGCTTTCCTGTGGACAGTATGGCGGGAGCCTTCTCTCAGAATTAGGTAAGCAATAGCAATTAACAAAACCAAACTTATTAAGGTAAGGCTTTGAGACAGAACAATAGATAAATTTTAGCCTTTACATTGAAAGGGCTAAAGTGAACTATCGACTGTTTTTTTTGTTGAGAAGCAAACCCAAATTAATGAACATCAATAATGGGTTGAAGAAGAAGCGCGATCGCGCCAACAGCGACAAAAGACAAACTTACCCAAAAGAAAATTCTCATTTTATTTTTTAACCTTGATTTAATTTCTGATGCTTTCTACGGTTCAATGTACTGGGATTGTAGTGAAGAGTTAGGATTTGCCTAATCCGCCTAGGGAGAGAAAGCGCTCGATAGAAAGAAAGAGTTAATAGCCTAAGAAGCGATCGCTTATCGCTGAGTCACCAACATCTTCATCCCATGTTTTGGGCGGAGCGTTAACGAGGGTTGCACCACCACCGGATACTCTGGTTGTAGCGTCAGGCGAAACTTTTGCGCGATCGCTGCCAGCAGTAAACTTGCCTCCATCATGGCAAAAGCCTTGCCAATGCAGATTCGCGACCCGCCACCAAAGGGAAAATAGGCAAAGGTGGGCAACTTCTTAATGAAATTATCTGCCCAACGATCCGGGTGAAAAACTTCGGGATTTTCAAAGAAGCGAGGATCTCGGTGCATCGCCCACTGATTGATAAACACAGTTGTTCCCCCTTTTACCTCATACCCCCCCAGAACGCAGTCTTCTACGGCACGTCGGCTCATTCCCCATACTGGCGGATACAGTCGCATTGATTCCAACACAACTCGCTCTGTGTAAGGCAACTGACGTAAATCGGCAACCGTGGGTGCGCGATCGCCCAACACCGTCTTCAATTCTTCTTGCAATTTCGCTTCTACTTCTGGGTGCTGTGCAAGTAGAAACCATGTCCATGTCATAGCGTTAGCAGTCGTTTCGTGACCCGCCAAAAATAGAGTCATTGCCTCATCTCGCACTTGGCGATCGCTCATCCCAGTTCCATCAGATTCATCCCGCACTTGAAGCAATAGGGAAAGTAAATCGCCTGTGTCCTTACCGCTAGCTCGTCGCTCGTTAATAATGGGATAGACAATCGCATCTAATTGTTCAATTGCTCGTTGGTATCGCAAGTTACTAGGAGTGGGCATCCAACCAGGAAGGAAATATTGATTAGCAAGACTGGCATTAAAATCCATCACTGCATTTAGCGCCGCCTGTACCCCTTCCGCTTCATCTTTAATATCAACATCAAACAGTGTTTTTGACACAATTTCTTCGGTCAGCAACATCATATCTTGATGAATATCGCGGATTTCCCCATCGCGCCATTGGTCAATTAATTGCTCAGTATAGTCAACCATTACCTTCCCATAGGCGACAATTCGTTCCTGATGAAAAGCTGGTTGAACCAGACGACGCTGACGCTGCCAAAAGTCGCCTTCACTGGTCAGTAAGCCGTTGCCTACAACACGCAATCCGCGTCGATATACGCTACTTTTAACAAAGTTGGGGTATTGAGTGACCAACACTTGCTCGATCAAGTCGGGGTGGTTCGCTAAAAAAGCTGGAAATGGGCCAAACTGCCAGCGAACAAGATCACCATACTCTCTAGCACATTGGCTGAAGAACTTAAGTGGATCTCGATTAATTTCTGGAAGATGACCCACAAGGAAATGAGCTTTAGGGCCAGGTGGTAAATGTACTGCGGGCATAAACAACTCGGTTAAAAATGCTTTGGATAATCAAATGGTTTTATAGCTGCTCATACCGAAAGGTAGCTACCATCTCGGTTTGTGTTGAGTTTGAGCTGTTAAGAGCAACTTTCAAGCCTTACCTGATGGAACATTGACTGTTAGGGCGAACGCTACTTTTTTTAAACAGCGTCTATCTAAATTTTAGCCAAAACAAATTTGTCCCAAATAAAATGACACTTACACCTGTGCGCGATCGCGTTAGCGCAGAAAAAGTCAGTTCGCACCTGCAACCCCTCTTCTACCAGCCAACTTCCTCTACAGATACACAAAATATCGATATAGTCAAGCTAAGGACTGCTCATCTTGGCAATAGTTGTAAAGTGAAGTTTTGGCAGCGATCACAGAGTGACTAATCAGAGGTTGTGGTGGGTACTGCCCACTCTGCTAACTCACACATACCTTTATCTCAAATTCAGTTTAAGTTTTTAGATAGGCTTGCTCAACTTCGGCTGCAACTCTTTGAATATTTTTAGGTGGTTCAAAAATTAAATTAATTGTAATTGTTCCTTCAGGCTTTGGATTGTCAAACACCTGTGATATTTCCCGTGGAATGCGATCGATTTCAAGAAGAAAATGCTCTGTCCATCCCTCCATTTTTTCTTTTATAGATTCCAACTGTTCAGGAAAGATAGTGAAATGAACATCTATTTCCCAATCCAATAAACTATGGCATCCAAAAGCTATCTTATCTACGGCACGCTTAATTTCTAAAGCATCCCCTGGTTCTCCATGTTTACCCCACGAAGCGAGAAGGTCTTCTGTAGATGCAACCATAAACAGCTTGATCAGGGCTTGTAAATCGTGCAGTTTTTGCCTAAACCATGTTATGAAATGTATTTCATCCTGAATTACAGAAGGACGATATATTAATCCTCTTTTCAAATCGTAAAAATCTTTTTTAATTGAACTTATCTTGGCTCTAAGCAATTCAACTGTTAGTAAATATTCCCAAAATTCTGGCTTATCGATAGCTATCTGTCTGGATGCAGCACTCTCATTTTCAAAAGGTTTTAGATTTAAATCAATTATTTCTCTTTGCCATCCAGTACCATTCAGCTTGCGCTCTACCTGAGACTCATGATTCCTTTTCCAGTCATATAATAACTCGACTGTATATTTTTTATCATCTGAATCTATCAACTTCGCACACTTGCGACATAACCAAATACCGTTAGTAATATTGCTCCTCTCTGCTGGAGTCATATCTAAACGATATCTGGCTGAGCCTGGATTAGCTCCCCTAATATGTGCAGCTTCACCGATATTTACTGACTTTTCATCATCTGAGTGTGGCCCGCTAGTATGTGCTTGGCAATATGGATTTGAACACATGGAGCCACTGCGCTTTTCTAAAATTTGTTTGATGTTTTGAAGGAATCTATTTTTGTCAAGTGCCATTAAGAAATACTCAAATACTAATTAGTAAATTTGTACTACACATAATTATAACGATACTCATTTAAGAATGACTATAGTCTTCAGAAACGCATAAGACCGTAGGTTAGGCTGAAGCATGAACCCCAGCATATCCTTAGTGATATTGATACCCTAATGTCAACGACTGTTTTCCCTGTGTTAGCCATTTAGGAAGGGTGATCGCTTCTAAGAGTGCGAATAATTGTGGATAATGACCTTATTGGGAATGCGATCGCCATTACCTGTGGGATGGTTTGAGGAGCGAAACTCGTCATCCTAAGCCATGCAACGCCACAAAAAATGGCGAGGTTCACAAACGTTCAGTACAGCCTACGCAGGCGACCATATTTAAACCCAACTAAGGCTTAAGGAAGCAACTCCAGCACAGATAAACGGCTGATAATTTGCCCTGCGATCGCAACAGGCACTTCATCAGACAGTTGATAATCTTGACGACGCTGATAGATGGATTCCTCAGCCACAATAGGCTCGGTGTAGACCTCAATCTGCTTTTCTGGGAGGTTGATAATCCAGTAAATCGGAATCCCAGCACGAGCGTAGAGACGCTGTTTTGAAGTGCGATCGCGCTCTAGGGTAGAGTCGGCAACTTCAATAATCAGAGCGATTTCAGAGGCACCGGGATGACGATCGAGATAATCGCGGGTATTTCCCCGAACGACCACCACATCTGGCTCTGGCTCACTATCTGCTAGGGTGATAGGTTCTTGAGTATCGACGTACCAGCCTTCAGGAATGACGGCTTCTAAGGCATTTCGAGTGAGTTTGGTAGTCGCACGATGAGGCGGATTTTTCGGCATTTTGTAGACCAACCATCCATCCAGCAGCTCTACCGGATCGTCGTCGCTCAGGATGCCAAGACGAATCATCTGGTGATACTGCTCAACACTCAAACGCCACACGGGTTCTGTTGGTACTGCCGCGAGGGTTTGGGTATTCAGTGTATCAGATGGTATGGATGTGGACACAGGGTAAGTGGGTTGAGCGCATTTACTGGTGATGGTAGCACTATGAAATTACCTTTGTACGCGGAGAATGGGGCTGCTTAGGTGAATGCGCGATCGCACCTATCAGAGTAAGTTATGCCATTGAATCGGATGCCAAAACTATCTGGATGCCGACAATGAATCATCTGGTTGGAAGTCGGGATCGTCAAAGTAGTATTGTCCCTTAGCTTTTGCGATCCGTTCAAACAGTTGCGGAATTCCGTTGGCAATTACCTTTACGTCTTCGGTTGTGAATGTCCAAACTTCTCGTCCAAAAATTGGATCGGTTCCTTCCCAAACGGGTTTGCCTACAATGACCCACCATTCCCAAGAGCGATTTCTATCTTCTTGACTCCTTCTAGGACGGCATATATAGCTATAGGCAATGCAGCGATCGCCTTCAATATCCATGAAACCAGTGAACTGTTTGTCAGTACCTTTCAACTCGTGATAAGTATAGTCCTCTAATGCCCGAATGTGCCAAGGATATTCGCTTTGAACAACAATTGTGCCACCGTCGAAATGGCTGTGGAGTTGAATCAGTTCCTTTGGCATTTCAGATTGGCCTTGAGGCTTTGACCAATTAATCGGCGATCGCATACTAGGATTTTGCTCTAGGATGGTTAGCATCTTGAGAAATCGATCTTGCTTCCGTACTGCCCAGCCGATTTCTGGTTGGAGATAGCCATCTTGTTGCCGAACTCCAATAAAGCCTGCAACCACTTCTAAATCAGCTTTTCCTTTAGGGGTAACGAGTGCGATCGATGCTTGGGAGAGTCCAGTGGGTAATCTTGTTGGTGAGATTCCGTCCTCGACGGTGAGTTCTGCACGAGGGATATCTAGAATCGGATTCTTTTGTGTAGGCGCATGGGTGACGGAGTGATTAACGTAGGGAAATAAATCGGCTAACCATCCTGTAATCACCTCTCCACCGTATATCTCCTTTGGTTTATATATCTGCTGCCAAAATTTCAGGGTCGGTCTACCAGCAACGGTGTCAATCAAAGCATCACAAATTGGCAACAGCCGTTCTGTCCACCAACCCAGATCGTAAGCAGCGATCGCTTCAACCCGTCCTCGGATACTGCGCCAGTCGGCTTCTGTTCCGCGCACTGTAATCCCAGGAATGCCGCAAATGGCATAGAGCATATAATCAAAATACTGCTGGAATGCCTCCATCATCACCACCTGACTTGCGGTTTGAATGATGGATGTAGTGGTGCTGAAGTTACACACCATGAGTGAGTGAATATCGGGCTTAACATTGTCACGAATGCGTTCTGACCATTTGTCAATCACTTCAGCCCAGTCACTCGGTTGAGCGAGTTTTTGAGCTTCTACCTTTAACTCCAGCTTGCCTGAATGACCCACAAAACGCGATCGCAACTTTTCTGCATGATTGTTGATGTGTTGTGCAAATCCTTGGGCAATCGTCAGCCAAATTGCATCTGGAGTCAGCAACAGTGGTCGATGTTCGCTGTGGGCAATATGAACAGCAGTGACTAGGGGATGATTCCCTGATTCCTGAATGACTTCAAATGAGTTATTGTGGCTGAATGCTAATAATGAGAAACCTAATCGCTCCTCAAATTTCCTCCAAGCCTTGTTAACAGGAAGGATATCTTGACATACCTGGACATCATCAACGAGAAAACTAATTTCTCCCTCCGATGTATGCAAAATTGAGGCTACGGTTTCCATAAAAATTTCTGAGAATGAGCAAATAGGATGGAGTATAAGCGAATTTACAAGATAATTGGCATATTTCAAGAATATACTCTACGAATCCAAGAAATAATCGCATCTTTCTCTCTGGAGTCAAGGTCAGATAGCGCGATCGCCTATCGTTCATGTATAAGGTTAAAACACGAACTTTCCTCTGTTAGCCAAAGAAGCACCTCTTGACACGCTGACTTTGAATTGAGGATACTGCTTCGTAGCAAAAGTAAACCCTATCCGCTCGCTTTCACCTCGCCTTCGCTACGGCGTTCCTGACAGGAATCACTGCTCTCAGCCTATCAGCAGAGGTAAAAATCATGCCCGGATTCAAACCTGAAGTAGGGTCTAGCCTCAAAGCCGAATGGGATAGCATCACAGTCGAGTATTCCCTGACACCACCTGGTGAAAACGATAAGACGATGCCCAAACACCTTGTCGGTGTCGCCTTTGCTCCCCACGAGCGCGTGACTTGGTGTGTTGATGGAGGTTCAAGCCAAACAACATCGCTGCATCCCGGAAGTGTTTTCCTCTACTCATCGTGCGAATTTGTTTGGTTACATTCACAGCGACCGAGTGAGTGCGTTCACATGATGCTAGACCCAAACTTGCTGAGTCGAGTAGCAGTAGAAAGTGATTTGTCTAGCAATGTCGAAATCGATTATCGCGTCATGTTTGCAGACCCAACTATCCTGCATTTGGCGCAGTTGTTCAAGTCCGAAATGCTCAACGGCGGCTTAGCTGGGAAACTTTATACTGAGTCCCTGACCAACCTATTAGTGGTTCATCTTCTACGAAATTATAGCGGGACACGGATTTCGCCAGCTCTGCAAGATGGAGCGCTTGACACCCCCAGGTTGAGCCTAGTCAAAGATTTTATTGAAGAACATCTGGCTGAAAATTTGAGCATTGCAGACTTGGCTAGTGTTGTGCATATAAGTCCCTTTCACTTTGCTCGTGCCTTTAAAACTGCCACAGGTCAACCGCCGCATCGCTACATTACTCATCGGCGGATGGAACGAGCAAAAATGTTGCTATCTGTCACCCGTCTTCCCGTTGCTGAAGTGGCATATCGGGTTGGTTTCTCTAATCAGAGCCACTTTACTGCCCAATTTCGTAAAGCCACAGGCACAACACCGAAAGGCTATCGGGATAGTCTTTAATGCTATTGCAACACGCAGAAAAGCAAGATTAGCATAAACGACAGCAAGAATCGGTCGTGAATGTACATTTTATCTTTTCTAAGCTTTGGATAATACAAGAGCCAATTGCAGACTTGAAGCAAAGCTAGGGAAAGCAAAAATGACAAACGATTTTGAACACAACGCCTCTAGTGATGTCAAAACCCCTCGCCGTGAGAAAATTGCAGGGGTCAGTCGCCGTCGCATGATGCTTTACGGTGGCGCAGGCTTGGCAGGTGTTGCTGCCATGACGGTTGGCGGACGGGTTGATGCAAATACGCCACAGTCTGCTGTTGCACAGCAAGTTTCCGCTAAACCAGAGGGAAGATTTGCAGGCAAAGTCGTTCTAATTACTGGTGCTACATCAGGGATTGGGGAAGCAACCGCACGGGCGTTTGCCAAGGAAGGGGCCGTTGTTCACTTTTGCGGTCGCCGGGAAGCACTTGGGGAGAAGGTTGCCCAAGAAATTAACGCTCAAGGTGGTAAAGCAAGCTATCAGAAAGTAGATGTCTGCAAGGAAGAGGAAATTAAAGCATTTATCGATACTTGCGTTCAGAAATATGGTCGGATTGACATTGCTTTCAATAATGCTGGAGTTGAGAGTTCTCCGAATACTGTTGCCGAACAGTCGTTAGAAGACTGGATGAATGTGATGACGACCAATGCAACAGGTACTTTCTTATCTATGAAATATGAACTTCCCGTTATGCTCAAGCAGGGGAGTGGTGCAATTATCAACAATGCTTCCGTTTCCAGTCATGTTGGCTTTGCCACCATCGCGCCCTACAGTGCCAGCAAACACGCGATCGCATCTTTAACTAAAGTTGCAGCCTTGGAGTATGCAGACAAAAATATTCGCATTAATTCCATCTCGCCTGGCGCAGTGGATACACCAATGCTGCGAAGGGCAATGGCTGCCTGGAAGCTTTCCGAAGAACAAATTGCCAACGAATACCCGCTCAAGCGGCTAGTGGCTCCAGAAGAGATTGCAAAAACCGTTTTGTGGCTCTCCTCCGCTGACCCCACCTGCATTATTGGTACTGACATTGACGTAACCGGTGGCTACCTCACCAAGTAGTTGCAGTTGGTAAAATCATTTCTATAGCAATCCTAATTCATCAAATTCTCTGCTTTCTCTTTCTCTGCGTCCTCTCTTGCCTGGAACGGTTCGTTAATTTTCACACACCGACTTTGGTTATTATATGGCTAATCAACAAACTCGAAAAGAGTTTTTGAATTTAAGTGCAGTTGCAGGTTTTTCGTTTCTTTTAGGCAGTCAGAATCTATTAGGGCAGAAAGCTTCAGCAGAAACTAGCTCTACTGAACATCCCAATGTTGCAATTATTAAAAGTTACTACGAGGCATACGGCAAAGGTGACTTAGGAACCGTGCGGCAAATTTTTGCTCCGAATATTGCCTGGACAATTCCTGGACATCACCCACTAGCTGGAACCAAGCGAGGTGTAGATGAAGTTTTAGCTTTCTTCTAGCAGCTGGCTAAAGCCAAATTTCGGGCTGAGGTCTTATTTTTGGGCGGTAATGACTCCTATGTTGTCGATGTTCATCGAGGCTGGAGCAACATGGAACGGGACAATATCGATCAGCTTTGGGCATTGTTGTTCAAAATTGAAGGCGATCGCATTGTCGAAGCTGTGAATTTTCCCGGCGACCAACACGCAGCAGATGCCTTCTTCTGGAAAGTTTATCCGCTCAAACCGCTTCCAGAACGACTGGCTTAATAGGAATGGCACTGAGGCAAGGAGCCTGGAAATAAATTTCCGGTTCAAAGCTTAAGTAAGCTAAAGCTTACTGGGTGAGGTTTTAACCCGTTTCAACGGGTTTTAGCTTTGAGCCTCAAACTTTAGTTTAGGGCTATTCCGCTTCAGCAACTATCTCTAATAGTAATAGTGAGGCTGGTCGCCCATCACACAGCTATCCGATCAAAGTATTCTTATTACTTAACAGTCCAGTTGAGCGGGGCCAACGAAATTTAGTTGAACACAAGGAGCTTTCGACTACCGCTTCAACGGAGCGTTAGGTGGCTTTACAACTAGCGTCGAACCATAACCTGAACATTGAATGTCGATCTAGCCTTAGTTCGACGACCAGACAAGTCATTTTCTAAAGCTGTTGGATCAATAATCAACACTTTTGGATCATAAATTAGAACAAGTAGAGTTTTGCAGTGGGTATGGTTGTGATAGCTCTCAATATCAATTTTTATCTCGTCTATCACAGTCTTAGCATGAGAACTTGACCGTACAAATTTAGTTTCAATCAAAGTGTCCGCTGAAGGGATAACAATATCCACTCGCTTTGATGTACCAGCATGTTTTGGTGTCCATTCTTCAGTTCGTGCATCATCAAATATAGAGCGAACACAAGCAAATAAAAGATCCTGCACATCGTATTCGTTGTCCACAACGAATGGGGAACGAGCATGCCCTCGTTTTGCAAGCAACCGAGCAACAACACGAAAATTATCTATGATCTTGATTAGAAGGCTGCTTTTATCAATTTGATTAAGGTTTGGCAGCAACTCATAGCGATCGGGCCGCCCTCCGCAAGCAAGTTCTTCAATCTCTGGTGGACAGAAACTGGCGATACAACCCCGTATATATTCAACATCACGACCGTAATTTCCATAGGAAACTACTCGTTGTCGGATTTTTGGATTTTGAATTGCTTGAACTGCTTCAGAAAAACTAGCACCATCGGCTTGTGCCTTATAAAACTGTTGCTGTGCAACATGCGCCTCGACATATTGAAATATTTCTGAGGGAAGGAAGCGAATACGATAATACCTAAATGTTTGTGACGCTTCATCCCAAAGATGGCTATAAATTGCGCCTTCTCGTTCTAAAGTAATGAGGTCTTCGCCATTCCCCCGCAAGGTAAGGAAACGATGACCAAAAGCCTCTACTTCAATAAAATCATCCTCTGCATCTTCGTTGAAGCCGAAATCTTGTTCATCAGAATTCGTGCTTAAAGGGCCAGTTTGGTCATCAGGACTCATATTTGAGGTTCTCTTGCAAGGGTTGATGGATGCGATCGCGACGTGTGCGCCAAGCGCGATCGCTTTTCCTCATCCTCCCAAAATGCGATCGCCCGAACAGCAGTTACAGCAGCAGATTGACACGTCCCTCTCTTTAGAAAGCGTCCAGAACCAACTCACCGTTGTAATACCGAAAAGCCGTTAGGCTACCCAACGTTCCTAGTCAGCGGCTGCTAGCACCTTTGCGACAGCACAAGCGGCTTCGGTCAGTCCACTGCACCAGCGTTGTTATGCTACGTTTTTACGGCTATCACAACAACTTCATTCAGGCTTGAATTAGACTCGACCGCTACTCCTCAAACGAAATTAAAAGCTTACGCAGTAATTGAGCAAGAACTTCACGTTCCGTTTTCTCTAAAACGGTCAGGAGACGATGCCCATTGGCAACATGAGCCTCAATAGCTTTTTCAATCACATTGAAACCTTTATCGGTCAACTGAACTAGCGTGCCTCGGCGATCGCTTGGATCAGGAATGCGCTTCACAAGGTCAGCTTGCTCTAAGCGATCAATCCGATGCGTCATCGTACCGGATGAAATCATCAAGGTGTTGAATAGCTCAGTCGGCGAAAGCTGGTACGGCTGACCAGAGCGGAGTAATGTAGCCAACACATCGAATTCTCCACTATTCAAGCTAAAGTCTGAAACTGTCTCTTGAATCGATCGTTCTAAATGTTTGGAAAGTCGCCCTATCCTTCCAATAATGCCCATAGGCGACACATCTAAGTCAGAGCGCTCCCGTTGCCACTGCGCCAAAATCTTATCGACTGGATCAGACTCCATCGTGCAGCTCACCCATCTAAGTTCCTTGACACTAAATATCTTGACATCAAAATAATCGCTACAATCTTGATATTAAGTTTCTTGATATCAAGATAAAAAAGTTGAGGAAGTTCAATATGAATGAACGGACGATTTACCTTCTAGCGGCACTTGCTGGCGGCGCTATTTTACCTGTTCAAGTTGCTCTTAACACGCTATTGCGGCGTTATATGGGTGAACCCATGCAGGTTACGTTCGTTTCATATCTTGCGGGGACGTTAGCATCGCTCGCGATCTGCTTTGTTGCACGATATCCTCTTCCCGCTGCGACTGCGCTTGCTCAAACCTCTTGGTGGATGTGGATTGGTGGGTGTTTGGGGACGTTGTATGTTTGGTCAACTATCTTCGCAACACCGAAGATCGGAGCCGCGCTTGCGCTTGCGCTGACAATTGCTGGTCAGATGATGGCAGCACTGTTTCTAGATAATTATGGGGCAATCGGGCTTAACAAGGTTCCAATCAGCCCGGAACGGATTGCAGGTGTAGTACTTGTGGTTTTGGGGGTTTCGTTAGTTGGTTTTGCAAAGCGGTAAGTGACTCAACCCTAGGAACACCAACCATAACCAGAAACAAAAACTTGACCAAAAAATAAAAACCATGAAGACAGGGACTGTTTGCCTGTCTGATATTCTGCTAACGGCTCTAGCGCCGATGATCTGGGGAACGACTTATGTTGTCGCGACTGAACTATTGCCACCGAACCATCCGCTATTGGTGGCTATCTTGCGATCGCTAGCGATCGCTCTCTCAACCAGCTTCCACATATTCACACAGAGTAGTTGGTTCGGGAATAGGTAAACCTTCTTCTCGCAACCCATCCAAATGAAACGCGGTAAGCGAAGCCATGCCGTAGGCTTATCGCTTCTTTGAATCCGCCCTATGAACCCAGAACACCTTGAAGCTGCGCTACCATTTCCGTCCGAGACGAAACATCAAGTTTACGGAACATCCGTTTTAAAGCTTGCTTGACAGAATTTTGCGTAATCCAAAGTTCTGCGCCAATTTCAGCATTAGTGAGTCCCTGTGCAACTAGCAGCGCAATTTGCACTTCCCGCTGCGTCAGGCGATTTGCCAACAAAGAGTTAAATCGGGTTGGCTGTGTCCTAAGCATCGCCAAAGAAGCAGATAAATGAGCGCACACAGCACTCAAATTGGCAATATCTTCAGCATCAAAAGCAGGTGTGCCACTGACACGGGCAAAGTGAACGGTTCCGACTAGACAACCACCTCCCACAATTGGCCCCGTCATAATGTGTTCGTGGTCATAACGCGAACAACAAGACTGATATAGTTCACTTTGCTTCCAGCCTTCTGCGGTTAACATTAGCTGCTCGTGGGCGGGCGCGTGGTGTTCGACTACATAGCGCATCACCGGATCAACTGACCGTCCTACCTGTTCGTATCGCTCTACAAAGACATCAGACACGCCGCGAACATCAACTCCAGCCAGACGAAACTGATTATCCAAAAGATAAATGCCCCAACGTTGGGCATCAAAAGCCTCTCCCACCGTGTCCATAAAGCGTAACCGGAGTTCACGCTCGTCACGAGCAGAAGCAATTCCCTGAAACAGAGCATGAAGAGGCTGGGTCATCGCGCTATCAAAAGTGTACCCACTTGAGGACTAGCTGTACTGAGAAACCATCCCTACCATAACTTTTATTGCCAGACTTATTAGAGATTGAAAAATGACGAATCAACCACAGCACACCATTGGTCTAGTGATTTTTCCCGACATGACCCACATTGATATCACAGGGCCACTCCAGGTTTTTCACTTCCTACCGAATCGGCAGATTCATCTGCTCTGGAAGACACTGGAACCTGTGGAAAGCAACGAGGGCATGAAAATTTTGCCCACTACCACCTTTGATGATTGTCCATCCTTGGACGTTCTGTGCGTAGCGGGTGGACCTGGGCAGATAACAATGATGAACGATCCCCAAATGCTTGAATTTCTCCAAAAGCAGGGCAAAACGGCAAAGTTTATTACCTCAGTCTGTACTGGTTCTCTGGTACTTGCAGGGGCTGGTCTGCTATCGGGCTATCGGGCTGCTTGTCACTGGGCATTTCGTGACCAGCTAGCAATGCTAGGAGTTGAGGTAGGCACTCAAAGGGTAGTGATTGACCGCAACCGCATTACTGGAGGCGGTGCGACGGCTGGCATTGATTTTGGGCTGGTGCTGGCGGGGCTGCTCTGCGGTGAGGAAACTGCGAAGATGATTGAGTTGCTGCTAGAGTACAACCCAGCGCCACCATTTAATGTAGGTTCACCGGAGAAAGCGGGTGCTGCTTTGGTTAATCAGGTGAAGACATTTGGGGGGCAACTTATCGAAGCATCCTTTGCAGGAACGAAGCAAGCGGCTGAGCGCTTAGGTATCAATCAGTAGCTTTTTATTCTTCATTGCACATACGATCGTTCCTGTAAAGTAGCACTGTTTGCCAAAGGCATTGTCCCATAGAGCGATCGCTTTTCCTCATCCTGCCAAAATGCGATCGCGTCATTTTAGCGGGGAGAAACTACAACGTGCTTGACAAAAGCAGCTATTTATGTATTTAAAATGGGGCGCAGGCGATCGCTCTTTCTTATTCCAGCCAAAACAGGCGATCGCATTCTCAAAATAATTACTTTTTATACAAAGCACGAGTAAAATCTAAAACTTCTCGCTTACGTTCCTCAGACAAATTCCCGATTGCAGCTACAATCTGTTCTGATACTGATAGCCAACTCTCGGTTTTAGCTTTCCAAACTACAATAAATTGATTAGATGATAGTGGACAAAGAACCTCTGTTTCCCCTTCTTCGTTAGTAAACTCTACCTCATATTTACCATCAGGATAACAATCTACAATTGCTCCTCGCACTCCCGTCTCAAAATTATACTCAGGTAGATTAACCAGCAATTCGATCACATCAAATAATTCTGGTTCAATCATCTTCGCCTCCGCACAAAAAGCGTTACCAATCTCGCTGCATCACTACCTAGTTCTACTATCCAACCTGTACGCACAATTTCTTGCTGTCCTTCGGTGCCAATAATCTCTAAATCAATTCGATAACGTTGCCCATGTTCGTCAGTTTGTCCTAAAATTGCTTCAGCCTCAAGCACTTTTGCCGAAATTTGTTCTAGCAGAGGCTCATAATTATCTTTGGTAAAACCTAAATGGCGCTGAAACATTACCGCTTTGTCGCCGCCTATAGGGTTGTCAGGATTAAGCGCGTATTCCCTCAACTTGCGGGGGTCGATGACAAGGCTGCTTAACAATATCTCCTAGCTTCATCCTTGTTTACCTTAGATTCTAACTAAAGGTCATAGACTTGCACCGAACAGAGAGAAACACCGATTCAGTTGACAAAACCACAGATTTGCGTATCCAAAGGTAAATAGGCGATCGCATCTTCCCAGTTAGACTCTACGAGAAAAGAGCGAACCGACAGGTCGGCGCTTCGCTATCGCGCCTATCCTCCAGCAAAAGCGATCGCATTCTCTTCTGCTGCCAGCCCATACCAGACGCTGAAGTGGCTCAACTACCTATAGATCCATCTATAGTGATCCACAAGAAATATTTATGAATAAGTGTTTACAAAGTTTAATAAGATAATCACATACACAAATAAGTATTTTTTCCTAGTGCCATGATAGCGGATCAATTTCCCTGGCTTAGCGCGATTATCCTGCTCCCACTCGTTGCTGCACTGCTTATCCCTTTTCTGCCTGATAAAGACGGTAAGCGCGTGCGCTGGTATGCACTGGGAGTAGGGATCGCAGACTTTGTATTGATGTGCTACGTCTTTTGGAAGCATTACGATCCAACCAGCGCTACTTTTCAACTCGTAGAGAAATATACCTGGCTGCCTCAGTTAGGCTTGAACTGGGCAGTTTCGATTGATGGAGTTTCAGCCCCGCTTGTGCTTCTGGCAGGATTAGTGACCACACTCTCAATATTTGCGGCGTGGCAAGTCAATCTCAAACCCCACCTCTTCTATTTCCTGATGCTGGTGCTGTATTCCGCACAGGTAGGGGTATTCGTCGCCCAAGACGTGCTGCTGCTGTTCATTATGTGGGAAGTAGAACTAATTCCCGTCTACCTACTCGTTTCGATTTGGGGTGGTCAGAAGCGTCAGTACGCTGCGATGAAGTTCTTACTATATACCGCCGCCGCTTCTATTTTTATTTTGGTTGCTGGTCTGGGAATGGCCTTCTACGGCGACAATCTGACCTTCGATATGGTCGAACTCGGCTTAAAGGATTATCCCCTTACTTTAGAACTGCTGCTTTATGCAGGATTGCTAGTTGCCTTTGGTGTCAAACTAGCTGTTTTCCCTCTGCACACGTGGCTACCGGATGCACACGGCGAGGCATCTTCTCCCGTATCGATGGTACTAGCGGGCGTACTGCTGAAGATGGGCGGATATGGGTTGATTCGCCTCAATTTAGGACTTCTTTCTGATGCACACGTTTACTTTGCACCTGTTTTAGCGATTCTGGGCGTTGTCAATATTATCTACGGTGCATTTAACTCCTTTGCCCAGACGAATATGAAGCGTCGCCTCGCGTATTCGTCGGTTTCTCACATGGGATTTGTCCTGTTGGGGATTGCGTCGTTTACTGACTTGGGAATCAACGGCGCAATGCTGCAAATGATTTCTCACGGTTTAATTGCATCATTACTATTCTTTTTAGCCGGGGTGACTTACGATCGCACTCACACGATGTCGATGAAAGAAATGGGCGGGATTGCTCAGGCAATGCCGACTGTGTTTGCCCTGTTTACAATGGGTGTGATGGCATCGTTGGCTCTGCCGGGGATGAGTGGCTTTGCTAGCGAACTTGCGGTTTTCGTCGGTGTGACGACTAGCGATATCTACAGCTCAACTTTCCGCACCGTGACAGTTTTTCTAGCCGCTGTGGGTGTCATCCTGACTCCAATTTATCTACTTTCGATGCTGCGACAGGTATTTTACAATTCTGGTGAAGTACCTACCTGCGACATTGCACCTACCTGCGACATTACTGATCCAGATTTGCAGAGTCAGGGAAATCAGGAGCCAGTTTGCTTTGGTACAAACTGTACCTTGCCTATAGATGCAGAATTTACCGATGCTAGACCTCGTGAAGTGTTTATCGCTGCCTGCTTTCTAGTGCTGATTATCGGTTTTGGCGTATACCCCAAGATGGCTATGCAAATGTACGACGTAAAAACTGTTGCAGTTAATGCTCAGGTTCGCCAATCTTATACCCAAATCGCAGAAGTGAATCCCCAGATATATACGGAAGGATTTTTGGTTTCTAAGGTGGAATCGGAAGTAACGCCCGTTTTGGGAATGGTGGAGCGTTATCCAAGATAAGCGCCGCCTGAGTAATCCTTTGGTAGCCGATTGTAGGGACGTTTTGCTTAACTGAAAGGCTTATCAGCTACCAAAGTTATTTTTTGGGTGCGCTTCTCGGCTCAAATGCGATCGCTTTTAGCTGTGGGAGTGCCACAAAGACTGATTCAATTGGGGAAGATTCTTTGAGCGATCGCTGACATTTCCCAGAAACGTTAAATCCTTGAATTTTATTGGCAGAAACCCAGAGAGGCGACACGCGCCCCCTCTGGGTAAATAGCTATAAAGCTGATTATTACTTTGACAGAGGCTGGATTATTGAGTCAGATAAAAACCCAAAAATCCAGGTATACGTCCTAAATTTACTCTTCTTTGAAGACTTGTGTTGCCAGGAATGCTAACGCAGCGGTACTAGCGATCGCGCCCAACTGGAGAGCGGGATTTTTAGCCAGCCAGTCAGAAACGCTCGGTATCACCAGATTGCTAAAATCTCCATCAACTCTAGTATCGCCGGGAACAGGCTCATAAAGGTTGTTCCGATCGTCTGGGGACTTCGGCTCGTTGGTGCGTTGGGCTTGGAAACCAACGAGCAGCAACAAAGAATCCACCAGTTCCGGCGATAGCCGCTGTAGCGCATCTAGCGCTCTAGCTGCATCCCCAACCAAGAAGTCACGAGTTGGATTTTCGGCGACGTAGAGGATCGCGTCAGCCACCAGCCTGGGGTCGTAGTAAGGGGGTATCCCTGACGGCTTCACGCCTAGCTTGGTAAGACCATTGTTCCAGAAGGGTGTATTGATGACCGCTGGTTTCACACTCGTCACGCTGATGGGGATGCCCTCATGTTGCAGCTCGACGCGCATCGCTTCAAGGAATCCCTCGATCCCATGCTTTGCTGCGGAGTATGCACTTTGGTAAGGGAGACTTCGCAAGCCCTCCATTGAAGAGATGTGGATTAGCGCCCCCTGTCTCTCTCGCTTGAGATGGGGTAGCGCCGCCATCGCACCGTATACCTGCCCCATCAAGCTAACATCAATGACGCGCTTAAACTCTTCTGGTGTGGTGTTGTCGAAGGTGGCAAAGATGCCGACAGCAGGGAGGTGTACCCACGTATCGAGCCGCCCATAAACCTCTACGGTACGGTCTGCAATCGCTTTGACCTGCTCGAATACCGACACATCCGCTACCACAGCCGTTGCTTCACCACCAGAGATACGAATCTCGTCCACCAAGGACGCTAGCTTCGACTCACTACGAGCCGAGACAACTAACTTTGCCCCACGACGAGCAAACTGAAGGGCTGTCTCGCGCCCAATGCCGCTACTCGCCCCAACGACGGCAACAACCTGCTGATTTATTGGTTTTAGTTGCATTAATGCTACTCCTTAAAGTTTTTATGCCAAAAAAATTCACCTCTAAGAGGATGTTTGAATTATCTATGTGACGCTGAAATCTTGGAGATCCCCCCTAGCCTCCCTTAAAAAGGGGGGGAAATCTTCAAAGTCCCCCTTTTTAAGGGGGGTTTAGGGGGATCTCTAACCCATAGCGTTTGAAAAAGCACTTTTCAAACATCCTCTAAAGGTAAACTTTTTCTAGAACATTTGGTCTAATTGCAATCTACAAAATCAACTTTTCAATAATTACATCATACTAAGCGATAGCGAAATAAACGTTGTACTTAAGCATGACTAAAAGCACCCTAGATATTGTAAAAATCAAAAATTAGGATTTTGCCTTATTCCTCATCAGTAAAAAGGGGTATATTTGAAGCCGCGATCGCTTGCTGAATCTATTTATAACTATTCAAGCCAATTTGTGCGCTTTTAAAGAGAATAATTACTATGGTTTCAGCCAATTTCTACCCAAAGCAGGGTTTATTATTACGCTAGTAAGTGTTCGTAGATATAAAGAACTTTAGCTGACGCTAGAAATTGAGTTTTTTATTTAGGGAACTAATAAATTTTCATCCTATTTGTGGATTCTAGGGAATCTCATCTTTAGATATGTTGCATTTATAGGCATTCGCAGGATTCACAAGAAGCATTATGGCTGATAAGACTAGCAAAGCAGACAAGGAAACCAAGATAAGGGATCAAGGCAATCTTTCAGATGTACCCATCGAAGATACTGATTTGGTTTCAGATATACCCGTAGAAGATACTGGCGAACCAATTATTTCAGATTTACCCCAGGAAATTACTGAATCCTATGGAACGGGCGTTGCTGTAGAGCCGGGGCTGGAAATCGGTGGACGAACCATGCGCGATCGCATGGAGCAGTATACCTCGGCTGGCCCAGAACTAACCGGCGGTGATATTGATGCTCGTTGGGATCAGGCTGAAGCGGTTGGTGACGAAGCCGTAGGGGGAACTGTTGCTACTCCCGATCAGAATGTTGTTGACGAACTCGGAGTTGCTGTTGGGCTTGATTATGACGACGGCGTATCTCTTCAGACAAACGAGATTTTGGAGTCACGCGACGCTGGTCGATGGGAGTTAGACCCCATGTCTGCGGAAGATTATCCAGAGCATTGAGTATTCGGTGGAGCGCGATCGCATTTTCTGTGCGATTCAAACCGATTGCTTGGTCAAAGATGCGAGTGAACCCTTGCAATCAGGGAACTCCCAGAAAAAAATTATCAATCTAGATTAATCCTACTAAGAGCAGTTTATGGCAACCCCAGATCCCGACACCAGACCAATAGAAGACCTAGAAATCACTGGAAACATTGATACACCAGATACACCATCGATGCCAGCTCCAGATGCCTATGTTAATCTAGGCGATTCGGCAAGCAACCCTCTAATTATTTCGCCCCTGTCGGAAGAAGCAGAAGCAATGGACTATCAGGAAGAGGCTGAAGATGCCGAACGCTCAACAGCAGCTAGTGAGGGAGAGTGACTTCTGTTGGCAGGGTTAACAGGGCGGCTCCGAGTGCGACCACACCTGCCAAGGCACCCCACTTGACAACGGGATTTTTATCCAACCAGTCGGTAACGCTCGGTATCGCTAAGTTACTAAAATCTCCCTTAACCCGGTCATTGGCTGGGATAGATTCATAAAGATTGTTTGGCGCATCGTCTGACTTTGGCTCGTCGGTGCGCTGGAGTTTGAAGGCAACCCGTTGCAATATGGAATCTACCAGTCCAGGCGAAATCCGTTGAAGCAAATCTAGCGTTCTAGCCGCATCCCCAACCAGGAAGTCACGGGTTGGATGTTCGGCAACGTAGAGAACCGCGTCAGCGACCAAGCTAGGTTCGTAGAAAGGCGGTAGGCTGGCTGGCTTCACACCTAGCCTAGTGAGTGCATTGTTGTACAGGGGTGTGTTGACGGCGGCGGGTTTGACACTCGTGACGCTGATAGGTATTTTCTCATGTTGCAGTTCGACGCGCAGGGATTCGATGAATCCCTCCATCCCGTGCTTTGCGGTGCAGTAGGAACTTTGAAGCGGGAGACTGCGCCTGCCCAAGACTGAAGACAGATGGATCAGCGCCCCTCGTCCCTCACGCTTGAGATGGGGAAGTGCTGCCATTGCACCGTATGCCTGCCCGATTAGTCCGACATCAATGACGCGCTTAAACTCTTCTGGTTTTGTCTTATCGAAAGCGGCATAAACGGCAATCGCGGGGCAATGCACCCAGGTATCGAGTCGCCCGTACACCTCTACAGTACGGTCTGCGATCGCTTTCACCTGCTCAAATACTGTTACATCAGCGACGATAGCAGTTGCCTCACCACCAAAGCCCCGAATCTCTTCCACCAAGGACGCTAGCTTCGATTCACTGCGAGATGAAACGACCACCTTTGCCCCTCTCTTGGCAAACTGGAGGGCTGTCTCGCGCCCGATGCCGCTGCTCGCTCCCACGACTGCAACGACCTGCTGATTGATTGGCTTCAGTTGCATCAATGCTACTCCTTAAAGTCCTCATTAAAAATTCTTCACCCCTGGAGGTGAAGTCAATCTAGAAATGCTTGATTTAATTGAAATCTACGAATTCAACTTCTACCCAATAAATAAGCCAGAGCCAGCGTGCCTACATCAGCCGCAGGGTTGACAGTTGTCTAAGCACCAACTCCAGCAAGAAACTGGCTCAACTCAGCACTAAAAATTTCCGGGCGTTCGACATGGGGTAAGTGACCGCAGTCAGGGATCAAGGCAAGGTGTCCTTGTTTTAGGCGGCTAACCGCGTCGTGAGCTTGCTCTTTTGGGAGAACCAAATCCTCCGTCCCCCACACGACAAGAGTCGGCATCGGTAACTCTCCTAGAGAGTCGAGAAACACTTGATGCTGTCCAAATACGTTCAGCTGGGCGCGCAACGAGGTCAGAGTAGCTTGAAGAAAACCGGGCATCTGAGACATTCGCTCTTGCTCTGCTATCCACACCGCGGGAGCCTGCGCGGGGTGGGCGAAAAACAGTGTCGCCCGTAACCAAGACCGCATCTTAGCACCAAGAGGCGTTTGGCACCCAATGATCGCTACATCCCCATACCCAGGTAAAGTTAACTGGGACAGTAACGGGCTAACTGCGTAACCAAGCCCGGAACTATCTACCAGCACCAAAGCTGCGACTTGTTCGGGACGGGATAGGGCAAAGCGTAACGCAACTTGACCGCCTAGGGAGTTGCCAACCAGCACCGCCCGCTCAATTCCAAGCGCATCAAGAAAATCGACCAAGAACTGCTTAAGAAACTCTGGCGTATACTCAAGGGATGGTTTGGCACTATCACCGAAACCGGGAAAGTCCGGCGCATAGACACGATAGGTAGCTCCCAGCTTGGGAAGCACCCAAGACCAATCAAGAGCGCTGGCACTATCTCCATGTAGCAGCACTAACGGTAGACCATCATCGCCTGCTTTAAAGTAGCGGATACTTAAACCGCTTACATTGATTCGCCGCTCTTCAACTTCGGTTTTCACGCTTGGCTCCAATTATTTATCTAAATAAAGTGTAATTAGCGCTGAATGGGCCTTCAACCTAATGCGATCGCTATTGCCCTCAAGTATGATGAGCGCCGTTGACTCTCACAACTTCGCCAGTGACGTAGCTGCTAGCGCGAGGCGAAAGCAGGAATGCAACTGCCCAAGCAACCTCCTCTGGCTTACCGAAGCGACGAAGCGGAATCTCAGACACAATGCGCTCTTTCACCTTATCTGGCACCGACTTAACCATATCAGTCTCAATAAATCCCGGTGACACAGCGTTGACTCGTACCCCATAACGAGCCGCCTCTAAAGCGAGGGACTTGGTTAAACCAATCACAGCCGCCTTGGTTGCGGCGTAGTTCGTTTGACCGATGTTTCCTCGTTCACCGGAAATCGAGCTAATGCAAACCACAGAGCCTTCTTTCCGCTCGTACATCTTAGGGATAACGGGCATCAAGGTGTTGTAAACTCCTTTCAAATTAGTGTCAATTACGGCATCCCAGTCTTGGGTCGTCAGTTTGGGAAAAAAGTTGTCTTGGGTAATCCCAGCATTCGCCACAATTCCATAAATCGACCCTAGTTTCTGTTCAACCTGTTCTGCTACTGCTTCCATCCCTGCCTTATCGGTTACATCAGCTTGGATTGCGATCGCTCCATGCTGACCATTGCTAGAGCTGCGCTGGGTGTAAGCTACCTTAGCTCCCAGCTCCTCCAACAGACTGACGATAGCGGCTCCTATCCCTCGATTACCGCCCGTTACCAAGATGACTTTATCTTCCAGTCCCAAAGACACCATAAGCCACTTTCACCCCTATTTCTATTACTGATTCCAGTGTCTTCGCCTGTAGTTGCGTGACAGTGAAACCCAAAAATGTTTATCAATGTTGTGAGCCAGCGGTTCAGATGCCCGACTTCTTGGAGAAGTCGGGCATCTCGGCTTCACGAATCATTTAGGACTGCTATAGGAGCCGTGAATTATTGCAATTAGGCTGACATTTCTTGCTGAATCTTGCTCTTAGCAGCTTTGAATTCAGTAGCCATTTGCTCTTTCTGCTCAGCGCTGCAATTTTTGTCAATTGCCGTGAACATCGTAAATTCTTCTTGGCGAATGTGGTCGCCTACCACTTCCATCAAGTCTTTAATTTTTGATCTGAACCCATCGGCATTAGCAGGGTCAATCGCCTTAATCTCATCGAGCATCTGCTTCATTTGCGCTTGCTCATCGTAAAGCTCTTGAGTATTGTCATCGCCGTAGAACGAACGTACTTTCGGGTACACTACTTCTTCTTCTGCTTGAGCGTGTGTTAATAAATCTTTGTAGATTTGCCCGAAATACTCTTGGAGCTTTTGAGGATCTTTTGTCGCTCCAACTTCAGTGAAAAGCGTATTCACTTTCTCGTGATCCAGCCGGATAAGGGTCTGGATATTCATATCTTGCTTGTCAGTGTTTTGCGTAACCACACTGCCAGCTACACCCGATAGGGCGGCAACTGCATCTTGCACCCTTGCCCAGAGTCCCTGATGCGCGTCTTTGCCCGTCATTTCGCGGACTCCCACCTGTTCGAGCATACCCTTGAGCTGTTCTTGGTGAGCGCGACCCTCAAAGTTGACAGTATTCAGAGGCCCAATTGCCACTTCAATATCAGCCCCTACCACCTGAGCGGCTTTGTGGATCATGATTCCACTCATGGCTTGACCATGCTTCATCAGTTCGTGGTGAATGAGTTTCTGATAATAGGTAAACTCATCGCCGGACATCATCTGCTCAAACTGCGGAATAAATATCTTGGTTGCAGCACTCGGTTCCGATTGAATGCCGTATTGAACGATTACAGTGTCTATAATGCCCAGATTTTTCTGGTCATCAGAAAGCATATTCTGGAGACGTTCGCGAACATCTTCATAAGGGCAGGCATCTATGAGTTTCTGGTCGTTAGAGATGATTAAACTTTGAAAGGCTCTCAGGTCTGCCAATCTTTCGCCAATCGCCATCCGCTTTGTATCGTCTATCGTTGTAACCATGCTTTGTTATCCTGTAGGAAAATAATCTGATTAATACCCGCTTCACAGCAGCGGTAATGTAGCTCAATACGAGTTGCCCAAATATTACTCACAGAGCTTTTAGAGGCGTTGTTCACCCCTTGCTTTGAGAACCCGAACGAACACCATTACCTTAGTTCTGGAAATGGGTTATTTCAAGCGAAAAAACATTGAATATCTTGATTTTGTCGTTAATCCAGTTCTCTTCCACCTAGCCCAGGTTAGATTTTTTGGTTTAGCCCACGAAAACCTGAGTTGGATTACAGAGCCAAGAATTCTACGGCTTTACGTTGTAAGAGGATGTTTGAAAAGTGCTTTTTCAAACGCTATGGGTTAGAGATCCTCCTAAATCCTCCTTAAAAAGGAGGACTTTGAAGATATCCCCCTCTTTTTAAGGGGGGATCTCCAAGATTTCAGCGTCACATAGATAATTCAAACATCCTCAAAATGCCTTGGAAGCGTCAATTATCAAAGCCGCTCAATTGCGATCGCAGTTCCCCCACCAGTACCATGACACACCGATGCCAGTCCCATCTGTCCATTTCGCTCCTGCAAGGCGTTGAGCAGCGTGACGATGATTCGCGCCCCCGATGCGCCGATGGGATGCCCCAGAGCGATCGCTCCTCCATAGACATTCAGCTTCTCGTAAGGAATGCCCAACTTCCGGTTGAACAGTACGCTGCTTAAAGCAAAAGCCTCGTTGTTCTCGAACAAGTCAAAGTCGTAGATTCTCATCTTGAGCTTATCTAAAAGCTTGTTGACTGCCAGAATCGGAACTTCCGGGAAGCGCCAAGTTTCTCCGCCTATCGACGCTCCCCCAAGGATGCGAGCTAAAGGTTTGAGTTTATACTGTTCCACCGCCGTTTTGCTTGCCAAAACTAAACCTGCGGCTCCATCGGATATCTGGCTGCTGTTTCCAGCCGTAAACACCCCATCTTCCCGAAAAGCAGGTTTTAAGTTGGCAAGGCTCTGCAAGGTGGTTTCGGGGCGAATTCCCTCATCTTTGTCCACGAGTTGCAAACCTTTCTTGCCCTCTATTTTTATGGGTGCGATCTCCTTGTGGAACCAGCCGTTCTCGGTTGCGATCGCTGCCCTAGCTTGTGAATATAGCGCTACTTCGTCCAAGTCATCCCGCGTTACTTGGTAAGCTGCTGCCAGCCGCTCAGCTTGCTCTCCCATCGTTTCGGTGGTCGTGGAATCGGTAAGACCGTCCTCAAGTAAAATATCCCTGAGTTGCTCTGGCGCACCCAGTAGCATTTTATACCCCCATCTAGCTCGATGCGATAGGAAAAACCCTGCCTGGGACATCGATTCCATGCCGCCCGCAAGTACGATTTCCGCTTCGCCAGAGCGGATAGCTGTGGCGGCGTTCATCACGCTCATCATTCCCGACGAACACACCATATCCACTGCATACCCGTTCACCGTCTGGGGAATCGCAGTTTTGAAAGCTGCCTGACGGGGCAAAGACTGCCCGTGTCCCGCCCTGAGTACGTTACCAAAGATATACAGGTCTAAAGCTTCCCCCGGAACTTCTGCCCGATCCAACGCTGCTTGCATGACGTGGGCACCTAATTCTACTGGGGAAAAACCCGCTAAGGCACCTCCAAACCGACCAAGCGGCGTGCGTACTGCCGAGACAATATAAGCTTCTTGCATACATCCTCATTATTTTTTACAATGTCATGTTGTCCAGATATACCAACTTAAAGTGGTATGTTTATTGAGGCTGATTTCCTTAGTTTTAGGAAGGTTTCATTATTTATACAAAGTCGAGCTAAAGCTATCAATTGTTAGGCTTCATGTAACTGACTCAATCCATATTCCTCCGCTTATCTAACTGTCATAAAGGATTTTTTTAGCAAAGCTTCCATGCTAAAAGTCAAAAGACAGTCCTTTTAATTTCTATTTATAATAAACTTAAAAAAAATACTTTATTTATAAATCATCCATTAGAGCTAATTACCAATTATTATTTGATTAAAATGGTGGACAATACAATCAGCACCCAATAAAAAAGTAAAAGGAGTAACAGGAATGGATTGGGCAAATAATCTTGAGCAATTTACCAGGCAGTTAAGTGAGTTGCAGAGCGGTATTTTCAAGAGCTGGAATTCTACCATGCCGACTATGCAAGGTTTCAACACACAAAATTACCGGGAGACTTTCGAGAAAACTCTGAAATTTCAGGAAGAAGTGCTGACAAGTTCTCTGCAATTCCAGGCTTCAGTCGCTCGTCTCTCCATCGAAACTCAAAAGCAATTGTGGGAGGGATATTTCAATACGATCCGGAATACGCAGCTCAAAAAGTCTGAGTAACTCTTAGAGTTGTGTTTGACTCACATAGATCATGGCTCTAGATTTTTTAGAGGTTGCTTGTAAAACTATCTACTTTCCAAACATCCTCAAAGGATTAATAAAGCTTCCCAAGGCATTTCTTGGGAGCTTTTTTAGTATAAAACAGTTTCGTAAAAAAAGTTTTATATTCATTCGTATCATCAAATGTTCAGTTTACTAAATAAGCCATAGACTAAACTAAACTTAGTAATTTCTTTAATCCTCTACCTATAGAAAGGACATAATGTTAAGCAGCTTTGTACTTTTGCATACAAAGGTCGGAAAGGGGTGCTGAACCTTGGAAAAAATATTTTAAAGTGTACTCGACCGACTAAACTGCGCGATCGCTCAATGTAGAATGATGGCAAGAAGGTTTTTGACCTGCTCTTCCCCACGTCTCTTGCCACAATGGATTTTAGTCAATTGCTTGTTGAAAAAATAGACGCGATCGCCAAAAACTGGGTTGAAGCAGTCCGTTCGGATAGGCAGATTTCCAGCACTGACGATTTACCCGGCTCAGCTATCCGGAATCATATTCCTGATGTGCTAAAGGCGATGGCAACTGTGCTTTCCCACTCGCAGGAAAACGATATTCAGTCCATAGTCCAGAACAGTTTACATCATGGCGTTCTGCGGGCTGAACAAGGCTTCGCTCCCACAGAAATTGCGCGAGAGTATCGTCTACTGCGCCAGACAATTTTTTCCACTTTAGAGGCAGATTTACTAGAGGGTACGGTTCCCGAAGTGATGCGAGCTTACAATGTGATTGACGCGACCATCGACGAAGCCATTGCCCAATGCTTCAAAAGTTATGTAGAGGAGCGATTGCAAGAACTACAGCAGGTACAAAGTCAGGTAGAGTTAAACAATCAAGAACTAACTCGCTTGGTAAAAGCGAATCAGAATAATCTCTCTCAACTAGCCCACGAACTCAAAAATCCTCTAAATTCGATTATTGGCTACTCGGAGCTGATTTTACGCTCTTCACGAAAGAATGTTGAAGTTCAAGACAATTTTCCCAATCTGGAACATATTGAGCGAGTGCTACGCAATGGCAGACACTTACTTCGCCTGATCAACGATACACTGGAAATCGCCCGGTATTCGGCAGGGAAGATAGAACTGCACCCAGAACTAATAGATGTACGCTCTTTAATCAACAATGTAGTCGAAATGTTGGAGCCTTTGGCTGCTGCCAAAGAGCTACAAATGGTGATTGATTGTGATTCGGCTAGCGCCGATAGTTCCGCTGCACGCGCTCCGGAAAAAGTGCTGACAGACCCCTTGCGATTACAGCAAATTATCACGAATCTTCTAAGCAATGCCATTCGCTACACAAAGGCGGGAAGTGTCAAATTAACGTGTCAGATGTTATCTGATAACCATTGGTTTATTGCGGTGAGCGATACCGGAATTGGGATTGCCCCAGAAGACCAGGCGCGTGTTTTTGACCCCTTCTTTCAAGCTGGAACTCGCGATCGCATACCCGATAGCACTGGCTTAGGTTTGGCAATTGTCGCGCAACTGGTAAACCTAATGCAAGGCAAAATTGAGCTGGCATCCGAGGTTGGAGTTGGCTCCACCTTCACCGTCATCTTGCCGCTAGAAGTGAAAACCCTGGAATCAATTTCTTGAGTTTTGGTTTTATCTGTTTTTTCTCTAACTTGTATAATTCTTGAAATTATTGAGCAGGATTAACGATGGTTTTCAATCGTAAAGATGCTTTAATTCTTGCCATTAACTCCTCAAAATCAATCGGCTTCCGAATGAAGTCATTAGCTCCTAGCTCTAATCCTTGAGGGATACTAGCATTCTCACTTGCTGTAATCATCAGAATCGGAATAAAAGGAAGTTTCGTATTTTCCCGAACACGGCGAGTTACTTCATAGCCATCCATTCCTGGCATCATGGCATCCATCAATATTAAGTCCGGTGGCGATGCTTCTATCTTGGCTAACGCTGACTTACCATTTCTAGCGCTATCAATCTCATACCCTTCTTCCGCCAAAATCGCCTCTAGGAGGGATACATTATCCTCTAGATCATCAACCAATAAAATGCGTTTAGCTTGAGCTTGAGACGACACCATAAAATTAACCCTCCCTGTGGGTAAAGACACTTATAAAAGTTTCTAAATTTTCTAATCTTTTAAATAGTAGTTGTTTGCTTGCTAACTAACCTCTTACCTTAGGGGAGTTTCCGCTTAAACCAACGGAGAATCGTGGGAGGAAAAAGAATCTGATATTAAGCCAGTTTGTACCCTTGAATACCACAACCTATCAAACGCAGCGTTGAAGAAGTACCTCCAGCGTAAGAGGTACGCATCAAACCGATTCGTGAAAATGGTAAACAATTTATTCGACTATCAGCTCCGGGCGCGATCGCTGCCGAATAGAATACATACTGCGTATTGTATTCGCCGGTGGAAAGCTCCGTGCAAGCTGATGCGACCGTCAACGCATACGTTATCGAGGATTGCGCTTCATGGAGCCACAACAACTAAGTCAGGAATTGCGTAAAGGACAAAACCCTCACATGAGCCGTCGGCGAGCGATTATCGGCTTGTCTATGCTGGGAGGTTCAATGGGACAGCTGGTGACGCTATACCAAACCGGGATCGTTAGTCACTTACCCGATCCTCCGGGACAAAAGCTTTTTGATGCAGACCGCGTTGACGCCTCTAACTACGCTTACAACAAATTTAACTCGCCCGATGGCCCAATAATGGTGTTTACTTACGCCATCACTGCTTGGCTGGCTTCCGCAGGTGGTCTGGATCGCGCTAGGCGCAACCCGATATTACCAATTGCAATGGGTATAAAGATCCTGATAGACGCGGTGACGAATGTCGAGCTAGCTCGTGAAGAGTGGAGCGAGAACAAAGCATTTTGCGAGTACTGCCAAGTGGCAACGCTTTGCTCGTTCGCGTCTCTAGTGCTGGCTGCTCCTGAAGTTATGGCTGCTGCTCGCACCCTACTCGGACGCGGCGACAAAGACACCGCAGAGAACACACAGTAATCGATACAAGGACACCAAGCACCGAAGTGCAGTGAGTCTTCTTGAGAGCCTTTTTACCAGCGCTTAGATTCCTGGTCTGCCTCCTGGTTAGCTTGATATATCGGCTTCAGGTATATCTGAGCTTTTGGCTGGTTTAACCCACCCAAAAGCTCAACAATTGTATTCACAAGTACATTTCAACTTAAGACTAACTTCTCCCATTAGACCCAGCAGTCGCTTCAGTATCACAACCCATTAGTCAGAGGAGAGGAGAAGTCTAGCCTTTTAGGATTGAGGATGTTAACGGCTGAAAGGCTGCATCCCCTGTCTGGTTCCTATCTACCGTGGAGATGCACAAATTCAGCGTTAAGTCTCTTGGGGTCAAGGTGAACGCAGCGGTTTAGTATACCGAGACTACGGCACATCTGAGGTATTTAATCCCAACGAGATGCAAATAGTTCAGTAGTGCAGGAATCAGCGTAAATCTCCTATGGATAATCAGCATTCTCTTATTCTTATTGCATTGAGCGTCGGCGCTTTGATCGCCGTGCTTTGGCTAGTGAGATGGTGGCGCGAAAATCATAAATACGATCTCACAGGCAAGACAGTGCTGCTGACAGGTGGTTCTCGCGGACTGGGTTTGGTGATGGCACGCCAGTTGATACAGCAAGGAGCGCATTTAGCAATTTGTGCCCGCGACGCAAGCGAGTTAGAAAGGGCACGTCATGAATTAGAGCAGCAGGGTGGACAAGTATTGGCTTTGCCTTGCGATGTCACCGATAAATTCCAAGTTGAGCAGATGGTGCAGCAGGTGCGCGATTGGGCTTCGCCCAGCGCCAAAGGCGATCGCTTCGGTCAGATTGATGTCCTCATCAACAACGCAGGCACCGACCTTGTCGCTCCAATGGATGTATTGACGATGGAGGACTACGACGACTTGATGAAGCTGCATTTCTGGGCACCGCTATACACCACCTATGCAGTTCTCCCAGAGATGCGTCAACGACAGGCTGGACGCATCGTCAATATCTCTTCCATCGGTGGCAAGGTGGTTTCCCCGCATATGTTGGCGTATTGTGCCAGCAAGTTTGCCTTAACGGGTTTGTCTGAAGGGATGCGGGCAGAACTGGCAAAAGAGGGGATTGCTGTAACAACGGTATGTCCCGGTTTCATCCGCACAGGTGTGATAGACCACGCTATCTTCAAAGGTCAGCACCGTAAGGAGTATACCTGGTTCAGCATTGCTGATTCATTGCCCTTGATCTCGACCAGTGCCGAAAATGTTGCTCGTCAGACCATTGCTGCCTTTCGACGGGGTGATGCAGAGCTGATTGTGCCATTTTCGGCTTGGTTTAGTGCCAAATTCTTTGCACTCTTTCCAGGACTCAATTCCACTCTGCTGGGTTGGATGAATCGGTTGCTACCTGGAACAGGTGGCATTGGTACTGAGCGCGCTTTCGGAAAAGACAGCCATTCATCCTTGTCGCCTTCCTTGTTAACGTCCTTGAGTGACAAAGCCGCACGGGAAAATAACGAGATCGTTACCGAGAACACAGATAGCGCTGAAGCAGATCAGCCGGTTGAAACTGAGCGACCACATCGACAGGTAGAAGCACAACGAGTCGTGATAGGAGAGACTGACTCCTTTGGAATCACTGAGGGAACTCCATCGCCTGAACCAGCGATCGCAGAAGATGAGCAATCGGGATTCCCGTTAATCGAACCTTCCCAGGCACCCCCTGAAATTCAAGCCTGTTTAAGCGAGATTCAAGACACGTTGGGAATTCCCTGGACACCTGCAAACTGGCGTGCTTATGCGATGTATCCATCGGTGATGCAGTTGTTTTGGGAGCGTCTCAAACCTGCGACGCAAACCGAATCTTTTTTGGAAAGTGCGATCGCGCTAGCAGCCGGATGACCCATCAGCACTCTAACCCCAATTGGAACCAAAACCAATACAAGGGTCTGCGAACGGGCAGCAATATCGGGCTTACCTGGTTTGAGTTGAAATTGCTGCAACAGCCAGTTCAGCGATCGTTGAGATTGAGAAGACATCTGCCCACCCCATTAGCTGCTAAAGGGTGTCAATGCAGAAATTTGCTGCTTATGACGGGCAACGCCAATGCCTTGCCAATCATCCTGAGTATCAAGATATTCAGTGATGCTGCGTCCCATAATGCCTGTTCCACCAAATACTGCCAGCTTCTGCATCGCTTTTACTGCTTGTTTTCGCGATCGTTACTATCAACAGTATTAGACGAAGATCATTGTGCCTCTATCTGTGTGTAGAACTGAAAGGATTTTGCATTTTTATTGAAACTGTAATACTGGCTGCATAAAGACTAAATTGAGTAGGTGCTAGTAACCTCGAACTTAGCACCAGCAGCTTTTGTTTGTCCGCTGCGTTGACTTGTTAGGCTGCGAGTGAGTACTATGAAATCTTTTTACTAATCACTTCGCTGATTGCTCTGTTTGGTTTATTGGCATTGAGGTAAGCATTACACTGCTGCACAAACTCACAGTTGACTCCATGAAACTCTCTATACACCAGAAAAATTCTGCATGCATCTCCAATAGCTCGATGGGGTTTAATAAGATATTTATATTTATAATATCCTGGAGGCTTGTATCGGAAATTCTTAGAACCAAAGTATTTATTACTGGAGTAAAAATTAATTATCAATGAGATTTTATCAAGAGAAAACAGATAACCTATCTCTTTACAAATGATGTGCTGTATGTCAACAGCTTTTATCTTTGATATATCAACATTTGCCTTTTGCAACAATTTTATATCCTCATTTCCTCCAAAAAATACAATCTGTTCAATATGATGTTTCTTAAGCAATGCATTCATATATTGACGCAATTCACTTAAAGACTTGTAAGCCCTTCTTTTCACTAAAACTTTATCTGAGCTTTTTAAACGATAATTAGAATGAAAAATTTTCTGGTACTCTCCTCGCTCGATATTGGCAACTTTTTCTGATAATCCGATAGTTTTACCAACATTATCAATAATATTTTTCCTTATAACAATATCTACGTCATGGCGAAACTTTTTACCTTCAAATAAAGGTTCATCATGTTCTGGATCATATATCACTACACCAATTTCTATTGGTATAAAATCTCTTCTGTAAGAACCATAAATTTGTCCCCATTCCATATCTAAAAATAGAGTCTTCATCTATTGCTAACTACTTCAAGTCTTTATGTACAGATTTATAATGTCCAAGCATCGCCTTACTAATAAAGCACTGGAACACTGAAGATTGATAGACAAGCTTCAAGTAGCGCCTCCACTGATAATCTAATCAGCATAACTCATCATTAGTGTAGATGTCATCAGTCTCTACCGCTTACTGATAGCAGCTTTCAATTAATTCATCAACTAATCCTAAATCTGGGTGGTACAGGTCTTCACGTACATGAAATCGTAAAATTTGACCTAATACCATCACATTATTAGTTCCTTCAACTGAAACTGTTTGTGTTACCTTACATTCCATTGCTACAGGTAAGTCTTCAATCCGCAACGGTTGTACATCAACGGCAGGAATAGTTTTCAAACTCGCCATTTCAAACTCACTGGTTCCATAGGGGAATTCCGCTCCTGTTTGAGCCATTGCATGAGAAAGTGTTTCATCCACCACAGGGCACACAAATTCATTAACCTCTTGATTGGTATCTACTAGGTAGATCACAACTAGGGATGCTCCTCGTAGATTCCAGCACGACTGGCAGCACAGCCTGATAGCACTGGTGTCAGCGGTTTAGATCCCCGACTTTTCTAAAAAGTCGGGGATCTCGCGTTCACGAGCGATCGCGTAACGCATCAACTCAATGATGTACCTCACACCTCCTAAATTGCCAATACCCAGCTCTAGTGTGTCTCTAGCAAGATGTTGTGAACTTTTCCTTGCGTTTGAATTTGCTCATAGCTATATGCACTTAAGTAATAGCTGGCAGCCAAGGAGAACAGATGTCAGAAAGTACGTCAAACTCAGAAATGGTATACCGAACTCTTGGCAGCACAGGAGAGAGGGTTTCTGCGATCGGATTGGGTGGTTGGCACATCGGATTGAAGTATGTTGATGAGCAACTGGGTATCCGGATTGTTCGCACTGCGATCGACCGTGGCATCACCTTCATGGATAACAGTTGGGATTACAACGGTGGAGTCAGCGAGATTCGCATGGGGAAAGCTCTCCGCGATGGCTACCGAGACAAAGTATTCCTGATGACGAAAATCGACGGTCGCTCCAAGAAAGAAGCCGCAAGACAGCTAGACGAATCACTGCAACGCCTGCAAGTTGATTGCATCGATCTCGTCCAGCACCACGAAATCCTCCGGTTCGAGGACCCGCATCGAGTTTTCGATCCAGAAGGGGCAAATGCCGCCTTAATTGAGGCGCGGGAAGCTGGCAAACTCCGATATATTGGCTTCACCGGACACAAAGACCCCCAGATTCATCTGCATATGCTGGAAGTTGCAGCCAGTTATGGGTTTAAATTTGATGCAGCTCAGTTGCCACTGAATGTGATGGATGCACACTACCGAAGCTTTGGGAAGCTGGTTGTGCCAGAACTGGTTAAACAGGACATCGGCATTCTTGGCATGAAAAGCATGGCAAACGGGATTTTGTTACGGTCAAATACGGTAACACCAATTGAGTGTCTGCACTATGCGCTGAATCTACCTACATCGGTTGTGGTTACGGGAATTGACAGCATGGAGATTCTCGATCAAGCGTTTGAGGCGGTGCGGACGTTCCAGCCAATGAATGACGAGCAGGTGCGATCGCTGTTAGCAAAAACAGCAGAAGCATCATCACGCGGCGAGTTTGAGCCATTCAAAACCTCATCAATTTTCGACAGCACTGCCCAGAATCTAGATTGGCTGGGAGAGGAGCCACAGCGCATTCAGCAATTGATGCCAACGTGATCGAGAGAGCAGATCGAATCGATTGATCTGTTATCTGAGAGCTAATGCAGCTTAAATGATGGGAAGGTATCGTCAAACACACAATAATGAGCTTCCGTCCTAAACCATAGGGAAGTTCACTTATCCTGTGGTTTCAGATTGCTTTACGTTGCTCGATATATGCCATGCCAGCCAGCGGTGTAACAGCATCATCAATGCTGCCAGTGGCAACATCAGAATTGGAATAATTTCCAAACCAACCCAGTCAGCAAGAAAACCGATGCCCGTTGGAATGCTGGCTGCGCCCAAACTGGCGAAACTGCTGAGAAAGCCGATCGCAGCTGGTACCAGGGGCGCGGCTACCCCTTGTGGCACGAGCAACATTGTGGTGGGATAAATGGCAGCTAGTGCGAGTCCCAGTACAGGCAGGCTCAACACCTGATCGGGCAGTAACCACCAAGTTAGTAGTCCGATCGCCAGCAGGATCAACGACAAGTCGAGCATACGGACAGTTCCCAGGCGTTTGATGCCGTATCCCATTCCCATCCGTCCAATTGTCAGTCCCATCCAGTAGGCAGTGATGCTGTAGCCTGCCACCATTTCCGGTGTTTTCCGGCTGATAGTCTGGACACTATACGCCCAGTTGCCGATTGAAACCTCAGTCCCGGCATAAACCAGCAACAGCAAACCCGATACTAATACAGCAGGCGTGCGGAGCGTAGTATGGAGATTTGCCCTAGCATCTCCACCAGATACTTTCACCTGCTGAGTAAGGGGCTTGTAATCTGTCGCGATCGCCCAAACCATCCCCGCCACTAGCAGAAAGGCAACGCCCGCAAACACGAGATACACCATGCGCCAAGGCAGATGCATCCCCAACAGAGTTGTTGCGATCGCAGGGCCGAGTAATGCCCCCGTGCCATAGAAGCCGTGCAGCATTCCCATGAAGTGGGCATGACGTGAATCGTTGACGATATAGGTGTTGATACCCGCATCAATCAAACCAATTCCCAGCCCCAAGACTGTACCAGTCACAACCATAACTACCCAGAGTGGCGCACTGGCGTAAATCATCAAGGCACCTGTTAAGAGAGTAGAGGCAAGCAGTAACATACGAGCCAACCCTATGTGATTGCTCAACAGGCTGCTCGTAAAGGCAGCCACAAGATACCCTGTAATCTGACTGAGAAACAGCAGTGTAACTGTTGCCGCAGTGAGATGGAAGGTTTGCATGATTGAGGGCAGCAGCACACCCAACCCACCTTCTGCCATGCCGATCGCAATAAAGGCATAAAACGCAAGGATAAGACCTAACCGGGCTGGAGGCTGAGCGTTGGTTATTTGTTTATTGCGTTGAGGCATACAAGGATTGGTACGAAGGTTATTCAATATCTTCAGATATTACGCAAGGGTGAGGGTGAAGATAGGTGTGGTAGCAAGAAGGGGTGTGGCACTTTCTAAGTCAATGCCCAACACTGATACCCTATGAAGTTGGTCGAGTACCTCCAACAGACTGAACTCCTCCTCAACCCGGAATCCTCGCTCTAGCGCAAATTGTTTAGCATGCTCAAGGTTATTAAACCCCGTTTCAGTGAATGACCGACCCGTAAAGCTTGTTCACGAATTAAAAGTCAATGTTCAAAAAACTATATTGATCGTCAATCTGGAGGTTACTGCTCCAGCCAATTCCATTTCTCTCAAACAGATAAAATAAGTCCAGAAACTATTGCAGCAAGAATTTTAAAAAACCGTTACCTTCAAAGTGCGAGTGATTCCTGCTAATGAGTTTGAAGCTGAGCCTGAATTATATGATTGATGTGCCTTCAGTTGCATCATTTTAAAAATTATTTTGCGCTCAAGAAGGATTGGCAAAAATTCATCAATTTGATTAATGAGTGGAGAAAAAATACTTTGATAGCTTTTAGCTCGGTAGCTTCATCAAAACAGGGATTCTACAGGCTGTCCAGTAAGAATCACAATTTGTAAAGGCGGCAAGTCTTACTTATTCATCGAACTAACAGTAAATGTTAAGCATGATTGTGATTGCACATACCTTATGCAATCATTCTTAATCATAATTTCATCTAGCATTAGTCATAGAGACAATCCTGTCTGAGGATAGAACACCTACAAGAAACTGAATAATATTGTTGTAGAATAACCTGATTTTAAAAGTACAAATTTATGACAGTAGATAATCCTCAAGACAATCGGCAAGATGACGTTAAATATGACCCTCAAAATAATCCTGGAAGCGAAACAAATGTACCAACGACAGAAGAGGGTGACACTCCGCTTGATGAGAGATATCGTATGACCAGTCAACAAGCCGATTCTGAAGTTAGTTCCGGTGCGGAACCTGAAGCTCCTGGAGCTGCTCCTAAGGTGGTTGGCGCTCCCAATCAAGGAACTGACTCTCGTTAAAAAGATTCCTGAAAATTGGGCAAATCTAAGTGCTTATAAATTCCTGGCAATAGCCAACTTTATACACCTTAACGGGTGTGTCATCCCTCCACTATCCGGTTCGCTGCTTCAACCAAATCATTGTCGGCATCTGCCTCAATTCCCAATACCTTGAGCGTCTGAGGCAGTTCTGCCTCTAGGACTTCCTTGAGCGGTCGGTAGCTGCCTGCATGGGAGAGGGCGAAGGCATCCCGTAAGGTTTGGGCAAACCAGAGTTGGAGAGCATGAGGGGGCGCACCCAGCTCTACCAATCTCTGGCGGGGCTTGTCCAAACTGAAGCAGGTACCGATGATGTCGAATACTACTGTGCCTTTTGTATTCATTGAGGGTTGATATTAGATTGTACGAGAATACCCTGCTACGTCGTGAACCAGTCCAATGCGGAGTCTACGATCGCAGGAGGAATCGTGTGGGGGCCGTCGAACTCCCGATAAACCACATCGTAGCCAGCACGCTGCACCTGCGGCACTATCTTACGGCTACAAACATCGATCGGTAAAACAGAGTCTCGCGTGCCGTGCGAGATGAACAGGCGCGGTTCGCCAACCTGTGAAGCTGGTGCCATAAACCCCGGCGAGAACGCTATGACATGGGTGAACAAGTCGCCGTTAGTAATGCCGACACTTAGCGCATAGGAAGCCCCGTCTGAGAAACCCTCGATCGCAATGCGGGTGGGGTCTACAGCGTAGCGGCTGAACGTCTGCGCCAGCGCCTGGTCAATTAAGGCGATATCGGGGCCGTACCCACCCAACAGCACATCCCACGTCTGGCGGCGCGAGGCAGGTGCCAGCAGGATCACTCCAGTGGCATCGGCGAGATTTTGGAACGGAGACAGACCACCGGGTGCATCGCCACCTGCGCCGTGCAGCATCACCACCAGTGGTGCGGGTCGAGAAGCTTGGTAATTTTTAGGCACGTAGAGCAGTCCGTCGCGCTTGGTGGAAAGTCCCAATGGTTGCAGACCGCTTGGTGCCGTTCCCGCAGGCTGCGTTGGTCGTGCCAGCAGGCGTCCGTTTATAGATGCCTGATCCTGATTCTGTGGTTTGTCTGTTCTCATTGATGTAATTCTCTCCATAGAATTGCTTGTACAGGCTGATCCGATCGCCCCAGTGATGCCTACCAAAAACATTCCAAGTAGGTGCCTTCGCCTTAATCGCGAACCGATGTCGGTTTTCTGCTTCAGCATGATGCCCTTGCTTCTCCTGTTGTGAAAAGCGAATTTTTCTCCCGGCACCAATGAGAGCAAATGACATCTTGCACTGAATAAGCAAACTGTTTTCCATTAGCCATAGTGAGCGTTCCTTGTAAGGTGAAAAAGGAAGGTTATTTCGGTGGTATGCCGGAAGGCAAGAAACTGCGATCGCAAGCTGATCTAAAAAGATGAAAAGAAATAACTGTAGGTTGATAAGCTTTCAGATCATCGCCTATAACGTAGAGGCGATTTTTTTGATATTCATAAGTCGCTTGATGGGGTTTTCAAATTTGCTTCTTCAGGATATTAAGAACTTCAAAAAATCTCTCTTGCGTGGCGGTAGTAGTGCGCGCAATGTTTCACATGGAAGCGTGGTGGGTGTTCGCCTTTCCCCTAAAGCGAGCAGAACAGATTGCCGCCCAGATAATGAGCCAAAAATGTTATTAAAAGCTAGATAACGATGGCTCTTGTCTCTATCAAACAAGATTAACAGCTAGGGCTTTTTGCAACGCCTTTCTCAGGTAGGAGCGTAGAGTCAAGGCGATTGTATTGGTTTTTACAAACTGACTTCATAATAGCTTGTGTCATCAGTAGGATGAGGTGACAACGGTAATCGAGATAGCGTTAAGAAGAAAAGAATTACTCAGTAATAGTTTAAGCTTGAATACGTTGAATACAGGTAGAAGCAAAAGCCTTGAAACTCTGGCTTTCGATAAGTATTTCACCGCAGTTGTGGCTGATGGTAACAGCTTGTGAAGCCAGTGGAAGTGGAAGGGGAGAGGTTGATACCGCAGTAATTGTTTAACAGATTTACGGAGAAATTAGAAATGAGTAACGCATCCATGCCCTAATCAAGCAAGTGACCCAAATCAAGAAGTTGGCGCATCTCAACAGGCTCAAGTTTTTGCACCCTCCAATGCGGGTGGAAGTGCTGTTTTAGATGCAAACATTGCCGCAGGAACCAGCACGAATCCAGAGGGAGAAGCGATCGCTCATCCCATCGCCTCCAATTTCTCATCTGCAACTAGAACAACAGGTGATGCCAAAACTGCTGGAGCTTCAACCATTGCAGGCTCTTATTCGGCAGATGGGGAGCAGACGGAAAAAGGTGTTGTTAATCTTCACAACAATCCAGACGTACCCGCTAGCGATGCTCAAGGAATGCTACCCGATACTGACGCAATTAAACTTCCGATAGAGCCTGAAGTCAATCATCCGGAATAAAAGTTCGGGTTTTTCTCCCCTCTGTTGTCGGTAAATAAAAATACTTTTTCTTGTGCCGATATTAACAGGTGAGCGTTACAATCCAATCTTTAGATATAGGTAGAATGCAATCCTAACGGCAGACAATACCAGGCAAGCTACTCGATAGCATGATATCAAAGCAACGCCATTGAAAACTATTCATTATGAAGACTTCAACCATCAATACTGCTAAAACCCCTACGGTCGCTCCAGCTTACAACGGGGACGATCGCAATGCCTGGATTTTGGGCTGGAACCCACAGCAAGAGCTATGGAACGGTCGCCTAGCAATGCTTGGTTTTGTCGCCTATCTTCTATGGGATCTGGCTGGTTATAGCGTTCTTCGGGATGTACTCCACCTGGTTCGCTAGAAGTTGAATTGTCCGTTACAAGTTGTCTCTTGTTTCTCTAACAGCAGTAAAACACTTGTTTAGTCCACACCTAAATTTTTGAAAATCAAAATATTGCTATGCAAACATCAAAGTCTTCAGATTCCTCAATTCGTTACAGCGCTTTAGGCCTAGGTCTTCTTTTCTTATTACTTGGCTTAGCTGGATTTGTGCCTAGTTTTTTCACGGCCTCTGAGAACTTTACCTCCGAACCAGGCTTCGGCTATATATTCGGCGTATTCCCCACCAACTATTTTCATAATGCAATTGGCATTTTAGTGGGTGTTTGGGGAATTGCTGCATTTACTAGCTTAAGCGGAGCAATTGTGTTCAATCGCATCTTCGCTCTCCTCTATGCAGCAGGTGCTATTTTAGGATTGCTGCCCTTTGCAAATACCTTGTTTGGGCTGACACCACTTTTTGGAAATAATATCTGGCTCAATGCACTTACTGCTGCGATCGCTTTCTACTACGGATTTGTGAAGTCAGCAGAAATCGGTATGTCGAGTTCATCGAATGCTCAACCTAGCGTGTAACAAGAATACCTTCTCTAAGTAGAGAAAGTGTTCTAATGTTTACCGCTGGAAATTATTTCATCTGCCTTCCTTGGCACTTATTTTAGGATGCAGAAGTAGTCTCACAAGGACTACTTTTTTTTGTTCGTTTCAGTATCTGTGAGCAGCCATGATTTTGTGAGGGGAGGAGCAATGTAGACCTCCACCGCAGCGAATTTACAACGAGGAATCCTATAGCGATCGCCAATCCGATCACCACCAATTTCTTATCCTAGGACAAGCTGATGCCAAAACTGCTGAAGCTTCAAGCATTGCAGGCTCTTATTCGGCAGATGGGGAGCAGCCGGTAAAAGGTCGCGTTAATCTTCACAGCAATCAAGACGTAGCCGATAGCAACGCTCAAGGAATCCTACCCAATACGAAAAAATGCTAACATATCATTCAAATGTACGCGAGGAATTGACAATGAGTGGCTTTTTAACTCCAGAAGACTTTGAAAGAATTTTTACATCGCACTTGAAGATTGAAACGAAATCAAAATCTATAGAATCACTTTTTAGCCTACGCAGTTTAAATAAAATCAATTATACACCGTATTACCAAAGGAATTATGTATGGGATGATCATAAAGCAACTTACTTTATTGAAAGTATCTTGTTGGGTACCGAGATTCCTCCACTTGTCTTTTTCAACAATGGTTCTACCACTGAAGTAATTGATGGAAGGCAAAGATTTGAGACCATAAAACGGTTTAAAGAAATTTATTCTCCTTAACTAGGAATGGTCTAGCAGCCCTAAAGCAGATTGCTAGATCAACTTACGAGTCCTTACAAGCTAGTTCTGAGACAAAAAGTATAATTAATTTATTTCTTGATGCAAAAATTAGAATTATAGAATTTAAAATAGTTAATGAACCTAAACTTAATTCAGTACTTGAAGACAAGGTTAAGAAGGAAATATTTGGTAGATATAATTCTGGTATCACCCCTTTAAAAAAACCAGAAATAGATAATGCTTTATATGATGCAGATTCAGTCTTCCAGCATTTCAAGGACTTTGTAAAAAAAGACTCTGAGTTTGGCAATATTATTACTGACCTTTTCTTGCCTAAAAAGGAGAGTGAAATAAGTTTTGATAGTGGAAAAATCTTACAGTTTATTCGTAGGTATTTAGTCCTCTATAAGTTTCCCATCAGGTATTATTCCTGGGGAAATAATAGAACTGAAACATTAGATAAATTGTATGAACATATGGCAAATGAAGTAGAGAATGTAGATAATTTATGCAATAAATTTGTAGAAAAAGTTCGTCTAGTTCATCGAATGAAGCAGATATTTACAGAGAAAAATCTGATTTTAAAACGGCCAGCTTTTGAGTGTTTGTTATGGGGGCTTCAAGTATTAGATGCTGAAGATATTGATTTATCGATGGTCGATAAAATCGATCTGATTGAACGTTTAGGTCATGCAATTTCAGATAACAATGATAAATTCATTGATTCTCATTACTATAATAAGGTTCAAGAACGTTTTTCGTTTACAGCGAAGCTATTTGAAAAGGAATTTGCTGTCAATCTTCGTGCCTATGTAGATGGTGACAAGAAGACAAGAGATGAATTAAACTTCATCAGGAATAGTGAAAATGACGATACGGTTACGAAACTAGGTGAATTAGCCTCTCTAAGAGTAACAAAGCCAGAACCATCACTAAATTCAATAGATGATATTGCAAGAGTGATGGATCGCAATATGTTTCTTGTTCGTCCTTCTTACCAGAGATCGGAAGTAATTAATATATCCAAAGCATCTTCAATTATTGAAAGTATTCTTTTAGGTATCAGTCTTCCTGCAATCTTTATCTATAAACGTAAAGATGGTGTTTCAGAGGTGATTGACGGACAACAACGTCTATTAACAATTTTAGGTTTTATAGATAAAAAATATATGGATGAAAGTGGTCATCAATGTACAAGTAAAAACTCTGGATTTGCTTTAAAAGGATTAAAAATACTGAAGCATTTAAACAATAAAACCTACAATGATCTTAAAGATATTTTTGATGCTTCATTACAAGATAAAATTTTAGACTTTGAACTCTTGGTAGTCGAAATTCAAGAAAGTCTAAATCCAGATTTTAACCCAGTCGATCTTTTTGTTAGGCTCAATAACAAGCCATATCCGATTAGAGAGAATTCTTTCGAGATGTGGAATTCTTGGGTGGATAGAGATATTATTGAAACCATTAGAAAGAATCTTGATAAGCATAGAGAGTGGTTCTATATCAAACTTGTTAAGAGCCGTAATGATAGAGATAGGATGGAAAATGAAGAGCTTTATACATCCTTAGCATACCTTGAATATCAGCGTCTGAAGAGTAAGGATGCTGATAATCATTTGTATATTTATAATAGGAATGATGGAATCAACGTAAGAATGGGTTCATCGCACGAAATTACTAGGCTACTTCAAAGTGTTTTTGAAGATGAAGAAGTAAAGACTCACTTTCTTAAAGGTATCAAGAATGTAGAAAGCTTTGTCAAAAAAGTGAAGCTTATTTTGCTGGATAAAGATGTTGAAGGAGGCAAGGAAGCATTAGATCAGTTTTTTGGCAATGAATTGAATTTGCTATTTAAAGCGCAAAGACAAGTTCGTTCATTTAGGCGTACAAAACAAGATTTTTACATTCTTTGGTATCTTGTCAGTCCACTGAACCATGAAATGGTTAAGTTTCATAGGTTAGAAATCAAACAAGACTTGCAAAATATCTTTTATGATTTGAGGAATACTTCAGAAAATTTCACCAAAGATTTATTTCTTTCAAAAGCTCAAATTTTTCACAAAAAGTATGCAATAAAAACAAGACAAGTTAAACTTTCTGAAGCCGAAAAGATTGAAAAACTTAGAGGACAGGATAATCGTTGTGCTATCTCAGGAGCACCTCTATTTATAGGAGATGATATTGAGGTAGATCATACTACACCACTAAGCATCGGGGGAGTAGATTCCATAGAGAACCTTCAAATTACTCACAGTGACAGTAACAGAAGGAAAGGCTCTAAACCTCCATCTCAATAGATATACTTTTTGATTGTGCTGTAGTCATACCTCCTGCTGTGCTTGAATTTCATTGAGCAACATCTCGTCAGAGTAGGATTTTTCCCATTCACCCTCAAGCTTAAGCCGCACCGACTTTGCGCCACCACTGGGGGTACAGACGACCCAGTAGCTATCCTCCTGTCCTTTAACCTGAGCCGCATCCTGCTTTTCTGCGTTGCTGGAAAGCCCAGAATAGGCTTGAATGCACGTCCACGTAATGCCGTCGCTATCTGTAATCTCTCGTTCCATGAATATCCTCTGTCGTTACTTTACTTGTGTAAGGTTGGGAGCGATCGCTTCTTGATGTTGCTCGATCCAGTCCCATGCCCATTGAAAGCGTACACCTATTCGTTGGGCAGCTTGTTCATCTTCCGGGCGATCGCCTACATACAGCGAATTTTGCGGGGTGTGTTTGTGTCTGATCGTTGCTAGTTGCAACATACCCGATTGCGGTTTCCGGTACTGTCCAGACCACTTAGTTTGGCTGTGGTTATGAACATTGTGATGAGTGACGCGGAAACATTTTCTGCCCTCAAAGTCTGGGCAGAAGTAGATTTCTCTCAATGGGAATAACTCAAGCGTGTATTGCTGTTCCTTGATGCACTCTTGCATAGACTTATGACCGGCGGCAACTCCACCTTGGTTCGTGATGCCAACAATAATCCAATCATCTTTGTAGGCGCGAAGAGCAATATCAGCACCTGCAATAATGCGTTGATCTTTGGGATGTTGGAAGTGTTGCTGTCCGCTGAGTGGTTCGCGGAGTGTGCCGTCTAGGTCTATTAGTAATAAGCTCATCGTTCCTTGATGACATTCCCTGTTTTATTAACATCCTAAACGGCGCTCTATCGCTTCTCCTCTAGCTAATGGTATGCACTGCTGAGGCGCTCGACCTATCAACCTATCTTCCTAATGATTAGACTATTAATTTAATGTGTAATTCAAAATACAAATAATGGAGAAACTATTCTGTTGTAATCGTCTAAACGGTGACATTAGCACATTTTATCACCTACGAATTATCTGAAAATATTTTTAAAATCATCCCAAAGATGAAGGTAGGCATCGATTAGGTGCTATAGGGTTAACTTAAGCTGGCAGAAGATGTGCGGCACAAGCTGGAATTAGTGCTGGTTGATTCCGCTGACGAAGTATTGACAGCAACCCCGTCACCCGTAAAGCAAACGGAAGTGATGTTGGTTGGCTAAATCCTTTGAGCAAGGGGACTGTTTAGTGAATTGTGACTTGAGCGAAAAGCAAATCGATTTAGAAGATTACAGGACGACTTATTTAGAGGGGGGAGAGGCATCAAACTCAGACCCCATCCTGTTTTTGCATGGCTGGACAATTTCCGCTGCACCCTACCGCGAAAGCTTAAAATTTCTCTGTCAACGGTATCGCGCGATCGCGCCCGATCTACCGGGTTTTGGAAAATGCACTCATCCGAAATGCGCCCGCGATTCCGCTAGCTATGTCAATTGCATCGTTTCTTTTCTAGAAGCGTTGAACATTCAAAAAGTCCATGCGATCGGACACTCAGGGGGAGGATCTATAGCGATCGCCCTAGCCGCCACAAAACCATCTTTGGTAAGTAGCCTCATCATCTCAGACAGCACGGGAATTCCCCTCGGCAAATTACCAAAGGTTGCACTTGGCAGATCGATTGACATGGTGATGCAAACTCCAAAGGTAAGAGTTATCCCGATGCTGCGATTTTACCGAGCTATGCTTCACAACTGGGTATTTAATACTCAGAACATGATTCAATGCGCGCGGCTTGCACTCAAGGAGGATTTACGACCACTTTTACCACAGATTAAATCTCCGGCTTTGGTTTTGTGGGGAGGAAGCGATCGCTTTATTCCGCTGCAATTAGCTTATGAGTTTTCCCAAGGCATCCCAAATGCGCGGCTGCTCGTTGCTCAAGGGGAACATCATGAATGGACTATGTTTCGTCCAGAAAAATTTGTACCCACCATCTTTGATTTTTTAAGTGAAGTTGAGGAGATGGAAACTTTTAGGATTGCTTGAAAAATAGTTCTTTCAATCGAGATTATTAAATAAATGGTGGAATCTAAGTTGTAATGATAGTAACAACCAGGCTTAACCCAAAACTATTCCTTCGGTCAAGGTAAGACAGGCTCTAAGGATGAAGCTGTAATTTTGAATACTTTTTAGCTTTAAGACTAAGAGATTCTTCTAGAGAACGAGCTTCCCAAATGCAATCTTACGACGTTGTAACTATTGGGGCAGGTCATAACGCAAAGGAGTAATGAAAATGGTATCGACTCTTGATGACACCAAGCGCCTTGCAATTGCCAAAAAACTGGCAGAGATGAAAGCGCTACAAAATTTGCTGATTAGCAACGAGGAGAAATTAATTCAGGATTGTGCTGATGATGATATTCGCAAGCGCCTACAGGATATGGTCGAAAGCGATCGCAAAAACCTGGGTGTTATCGATACTGCGCTCGTTCAGTACGGTGTCCAGAACGAGCTTAAGGAAACAACCCAGAAGCTCATAGAGGAAGTTCAGAGACTAATGGAAGGCTCTGAGCTAACTTTATTTGAAAAAGTATTTGAGCAAGAATTGCTTAAGCACAAGCAGACCATGACTGGACTGCTAATCCACAAAGCTGCTCAAGTTGTTGGTGCTGATATTAAAGCTGCGATCGCTCCTTTAAATGCAGTTAATTTTGAAAACCGCGCTCATCAAGAGCAACTCAAAGGGGTTCTAGAAATTCTAGGCGTTCGCGAACTCACAGGACAAGACGCAAAGCAGGGACTTTGGGCGCGGGTTGAAGATGCGGTTGCAGCCTTAACAGGCGTTGCTGGTAGTGTGGTGACGCGCACCGACGATGAGATGAGTATCCGCGACCTCCTCCGCATGGATCATACTAAAGCCGATACCTTATTTGCGGAAATTTTAGGTGCTGACGATCCTCAAAAAATTCAAGAGTATTTTGGACAACTGTACAAAGATATAAAAGTTCATGGTACAGCCGAAGAACAAGTTCTCTACCCGGCAATTCGTCCGTATTACGAACATACGCAGGAAATATACGAGCAAACCGATGAAGTGATGGAGATGTTAGATAAAATTAAGCCTCTAGATCCTGCTTCATCTGAGTTTAAAGCCAAAATTGAGCAGTTAAGAACGGCGACGCGAAATCACATAAATCAAGAAGAAAAAGATGTATTCGCCCTAATCAAAGAAAACTTCAGCCACGAGCAGCAAAAGCAAATGGCTACTGATTTCAAAAGAGTTAAAAGCCAGCTACAAGACCAGATGGCTGCTGCCAATGCTTAATAGCAAGCTAATCAAAAACGACGTAGGTAGCTAAGGAAAACTTAGCTATAATTTGACTCTTTCAACCATCAGCTAAATCCTTTTTATCAAAAAGCATTTTCGGACTTTGTGCAACTATGAATAATCCAACGACGTGGAAGTATATATTTCAAATCAAAGCTGTGATTAATTGGATCGAATCTCTAGCTTTGCTGTTTGCCGACCGATGGATTCGTGAGTTGATTGGTGAGAAACCCCTCACCAATCCTGAGTATTTACAACTGTTTGTCGTGTTGGTATTTGTGATCGGAATTGGCTATTGGTGGGTCAGTCAGGACATCTCGCGCAATCGTGAAATTGTAAAACTTGGAGCGATCGCGCAATATTCTGTCTTCGGTGTGCTGGCTTATCAAACTTTGATAGGCAATGTTCACCCACTTTATCTAATTCCAGGTGTCATTGACCTTACTTTTGCGATTCTCTTCAGTGTATTTCTATACTCTTACGCTCAGGATAAACCAGCGTTGGAGTGAATATTCAGAAGGGCTAACAAGAAACTTTCTATCCAGGCTTAGATATGATTGAACTTTAGAGGATGTCTCAGAAGTTTCATAAAGTTTTGATCCCCCCCAGCCCCCGCGCTAACGCGCCGCTGCGCTAGAAAAAAGGAGGGAGAATCAAGTCTTAGTCCCCCTTTTTAAGGGGGATTTAGGGGTATCTCCACCCTATAAGCGTCTCGATTATGACTTTTGAGACATCCTCTTAGAAACAAACCTTTAGGATAATTTTGGTAAACATAAACTAATTGAGTTATGAAATTTGATTATGACCTTCTTGTAATTGGTGCGGGGCCAGGAGGACTTTCTGCTTCCGAACAGGCGGCTGGCTATGGTGCTCGTGTTGCGATCGCAGAACAGGATTCAGTCGGGGGTACTTGTGTCATCCGAGGCTGTATTCCTGAAAAACTAATGTCCTTTGCTGCTGAGTTCTCTGATGATTCTCAAGTTGCAGCAGGCTATGGCTGGAATCAAGCTCAATGCGCCTTTGATTGGCAGCAATTCATTGAGGCTAAGGAGCGGGAAATCCACCGTCTGAGCCAAGTACACAATCAAAAACTTGAAAAAGCAGGAGTCGCGCTGATTAAGGGTAAAGCCACCTTTATCGATGCTCATACCTTAGAGGTTGCAGGACGCCAAATAACAGCTGACAAAATTTTGATTGCGGTGGGAGCAAAAGACGTAAAACCAGAGATACCGGGAAGTGAAAATACCATCACTTCCAGCCAACTCTTTAGTCTCAAGCAGCAACCCAAGCATATTGCAGTAGTCGGTGGTAACTATATTCCCGTGAAATTAGCGGGTATCCTGAACAATCTCGGATGCCAAGTTACTCAAGTATTTCTGGAAGACCATATCCTATGTGCTTTTGATGAATCTCTTGCCTTAGCCGTGCAAGAAGGTATGGCCAAGCGAGGGATTCAGATTCTCGAAAATACTACGGTAAAAGAAATCAAACGTGTGGGCGATGAGCTGGATGTGATACTGTCAGGAAAAAACGCAAACACATTGAGCGTAGATACTGTCCTGTTTGCTCTATGTCGTACCCCTAATAACAGTGGCTTGGATCTGGAGAAAGCTGGTATTCAGCTCCAAAGAGGTGCGATTGTGGTGGATGAGTACAACCGAACGACACAAGCGAATATTTTTGCAGTTGGGGACTGTATCAACCGAATTAATTTTACTCCGGTTGCGATCGCTCAAGGTCGCGCTTTTGCTGATACTCAATTTGGCAACAACCCCCGCACGGTTTGCTATGAATACGTTCCATCAACCGTTAGTTCTCAGCCACAGGCGGCTACGGTTGGCTTCAGTGAAGCCGAAGCGCGTGAAAAACTGGGTGACGCTGTGCGATGCTATTGCTCCCAGTTTCATCCCCTTTTACACAGTCTGACTAACCGAGATGAGAAAACCCTAATCAAGTTAGTTGTTGATAGTCACTCAGATCGGGTGCTAGGCGCTCACATGGTGGGTGAGGGGGCGATAGAGATTATTCAATGTCTGGCTTTAGCCCTCCGCGTAGGCGCAACCAAGAAACATTTCGATGAAGCCATCGGCATTCATCCTTCAGTTGCCGAAGAGTTTCTCACTATGCGTTAATCCTACCGAGCTACTTCTAGTTCTACCTGAAATAAGTGCCTCTTGCCTCCTCTCCTCTGCCTTCGTTAACTGAAGCGCTGGCGAAGCCACAACGCAAACAGAGGTAGAGAGAGCAAGTCGGTAGTGTTGTTCCAACCCGAAACTGCGATCGCTTCCCTTCAAAGAGTGTTATACAAAGAGCGATCGCGCTTTTCGTTGCCCAAGAGGGGAGATGCGATCGCTTGGGGGCTTTTACCCGGATTGGGGAGGTGCAGTAAGCTGATGCTTATTCTAGCTATTGGGAAGTTGTTTGCGATCGCTGTAAATTTCATACAATCGCTTACTGACTTTGATGGAAATACCTGCGACGGGAAAGAGCATCTTCATCTACTCTATTTCTTCGCTCACGCCTTCGAGAAATGCGATCGCACCTTTGCCCCAAGGGTTTTCTTCAACGAAATGTTCGCCTATTTTAATAGCAGCTTTTTTGCTACCGTTCCAGAGGCGTTTGAGGTTCAGGATGTTTGAAAAGCGCGGTTTGTCTTGGATTTCGATGAGTTTTGCTTCTACGTCAATGATTTGAGCGATCGCGGTCGCGGTTTCGTTGGTAATTGGGGGGTATTTCTGTTGCAGACTGGTGATGAATTGTTGGAAGTCCAACACAAGCTGTTCCAGGTTTTCGGGTGAAGCTTGTACTTGTTTGCCGATAACATTCCCGTTGTTTTGTTCGATGATTTGATTAACGTCGGTTTTGATGTTGTACTTCGATGATTCAGTCATAATTTCCTCTGGGTATTGTAATTTGTAGTTTGGAGTTCAGATCCCAGACTTCTTTAAGAAGTCTGGGATCTAGTCTTCAGTTGCCTTGAGGTTTTGTTCGCCAATGACAGTACCGTGATTTTCTTCAATGATTTGGACAAATTCGCTATTAATGTTGTTGGTTACAGTTGCTACTGATGGCTGAGGGTTGACGACTGGGGGTAGCTGCTTGCGGAAAATTTCGTAGTTATAGAACTGGCAATTTTGTTGAATGTTAGAGAGAACGTATATAGCTGATAACCAAGCGGGGGTAGATATCAAATCTAGTAATTCAGGCAGATACTTTGCTGATACCTTACCAGGAATTCTTCTAACAAATTCCCCCAAAAACATAGCTGGGAATTGATGCATTTCTCTAATCAAATAGTTTAGAGAGGCTTGTAGTTTCAGTTGTTGGAGTAACACATGAATTTTTGATTCTATAGCCTCTATATCAGCCTCATCTAATGCAACACTTGCCATTCTACGAACTTCAGAGTCTGGATCTTCCAACAACAATTGGTGCAATTCAGAACTTGTTCCTTCTCGATCAATCTCACCTAATGCCATAGCAGCTCTTCCGCGAACATCAGGCTCTGGATGTTCCAAGTACCCAAGGAGTCCGGGAACTGCTAGTTTTGATTTAATCTGAGCTAGAGCAGTACCCGCTTTCCAACGCACGTAAGAATCTGAGTCTTCTAGCTGATGAAGTAATTCAGGAACAGCCATCTCTGAGCCAATTTTACCTAGGGCTTCAGCAATTTGACCACGCACAATACTATTGGGATCTTTCAGTTGCTGAAGTAATCCTGGAACAGCCATCTCTGAGCCAATTTGACCTATAGCTTCAGCCGCTTTTCTACGAACAAAGTCATTTGGATCTTTCAGTTGCTGGAGCAATTTAGGGATAGCCTTGTCTGAACCAATTCTACCCAAGGCATCTAGTACTCTCCCACGTATACCTAAATCTGGTTCTTCAAGCAGTTTAAATAAGTTTTTAATGGCGGTTTCCTCTCTGATCCAACCCAAAGCCTCAATTGTTATTGCTATCTCTGATAGACTCCCATTTGGATTTTCCAATTGCTGAATTAGTCTTCTAGAAACTTCCTCTGGCGCAATCTCTCCCAGTGCCTGTGCTGCTTCGCTACGCACTTTAGACTTCGGATCTTTTAGCAGTTCAAGTAGTCGAGGAACAGTTTTTTTCGAGGCAATCTTTTTAAGAGCTATAACTGCGCGGCAACGTACTTCAGAGTCCGGGTCTTTCAACAAATGACATAGTATTTTGGTAGCCATGTTAGATCGACTAACGCCCAGCAGATGCGCCTCCAATGGCTTGGACAAACCTAGCTGCGCGATCAATTCCACCGTCTGCCCCTGAAACTCCTCCTTCACCTCCCCCGCCAACCTCGCCCCCAACCCCAAATCCACATCCAACGCTAACCTTACCAGCCGCACCTCCTGCCCCTCATCTTCCAGCAACGCCACCATCAGCGCTACAGGTTCCGTCCATTTCAGATAATTCAAATAGAAATGCTGCAACCGCTCATCATCCATCACATCCGGATGCCGATTCTCAACCCTTGCCAGCAACGCTTCTGCCGCGTAATATTCCTGAAACAACTGGTGATGAAACTCAATCCGCCTCGGATCTGCCGCCACTTGCAGTAAATGATGTTCCAGTAAATCCTCTAACCATTCCTTCGCCTTCGTTGGTGCATTAGTTTCCCCTCGTTGTCTTAACTCTTCTTCCAGTATCCTCTCTGCCTTACTGCGGGCAACTGTCAACCACACCTCCGTTGGTTTCTCCCTATCCCCCCGCACCATCTCAAACGCCAGATGCTGCAACACCTCCGACTGAAACCGCCGAAAATCTCCGGAAACGGGCGGATTTTGCTTATGCTGGTTGTACTTCTGGTCAAATGCCCGAAACAACTCCCCCTTACTCTTAGGTATCTGCTGCGTTTGCGGATCGAATACCTCACACAGCATCTTCAGCAACAGGGGAGTTTCCGCCACCTCCCGCAATCTATCCTGTAATTGCCGCAGCAACAAATCCCCATACTCCGGCAAATACTTGCCCACAAACTCCCGCATTTGAGTATCCGTGAGTGGGCGCATTTCCAGCTTTTTCTCAATCCCCAAATCACCTCCCACCGCCAAATCCCGCGTCGTGAAAATCATCGGCGTATGGGGATTATCCTCCCGAAACTCCTGCAATTCTCGCCGCAACTCCTCCGACGGGATTTCATTCACCCCATCCAGCAACAGAAAGAGCCGCTTTTTTCGCAGCAGCCGCTTGATATCCTTCTCATTAACCTCCCAGTCAAGATCCCCCTTCTCGAATTCATCTTGAATAGATTTCAAAATAGAGCGATCGCTCTTTAGCTGCACCAATACTGGAATCGGTTGCCCATCATCTTCCTGCGCCGCCCCTGCCATCTCCAACAACAACCGCTTCAGCGTCGTCGATTTCCCCGAACCCGGTTTCCCCGACAGCAACACATGATGATGAGTCGCCACATATTTCCGCAAACCCTCTAATACAGGAAATGGCTCAACCTGCTGCCTTGGTTCCTCTCTCTCCCTACCTCCTGATTCCTCACGCACTAATGGTTGGGCTTCCAACACCGTGTACCGGGATAATGTCTCCTGGTAACGAGGTGTGGTACAAACAAACTTTAAATAGGGAGAAAAATCAACGCCAACCATCGAGAGCTAAATTCGCCAGTCCATGATTTATGTTACTCGATGCTTTCTTAGGCATCCCGACTGCAAGACTCTCCCAGAAAGTAAAGTAGTGTTAAGCTAACGCGCATTTAGTATAGGAATTGGGAAGAACCGTCAAGCTTTTGAGCTGCTTGTCACCCCTTGAGCGATCGCTCCCGCACAGCTTGCCATCAACTGAGGCGCTGGCGAAGCCACAACACAAACAGAGGCAGAGCAAGTCGGTAGTGTTGTTCAGAACCATAAATCAAGCCTTTGTGCTGCAATCCTGCGATCGCGCCTTGGAGACTCCCCCCTCTCGAAAGGTAATGCTTGTGAATGTAATCTCGACTTTGTGGCTTGTCAGTAGGGTCTAACGCCAGAGACTCCAACAGATGCGCCTGATTAGCTGGAAGCAGCATCAGTAATGACTCGAAGACCATCGATAGGTCGGCTAGCAGTTCTTGGATTGCCTGCTGGACGTGCCAATCGCGAATTAGCCCGTCAGAAACTCGTACCGACTTGAGGCGTCGCACCAGTGCCGAAGCATCGCCTAAGTGCCCCTGCACCGCATTGACAAACAGTTCCAGCGCTTGCGATCGCGGATCGAAGGTCAGCCCTTCGCCATGCAAAACTTCCTGCACCCAAGCAGCAACAACATCATTAGCTAAGGGAGCCAGCTTCACGATTTCCAAATGATTCCCCGGTTCATCGACATGAAGACTGATTTCTGCAATCGTTGCCACCAGTACATAACTCACCTGAGTCTGGCGCTCGATTTCTTTCCGCAAAAATGTTTCCCACACCCCATTGCGATCCCAAGAGCGGATATGGGGAAAGCTTTCCAAAATCAGCACCACCCGTCCGCCGGAAGATTCGGCTAACCCTTGCAGGAGATCGAGTAATACCTCAAATGCGCTCCATTGCAGCTCTTGGCTCTCTACCCGAACGGGTTTCAGCCGCTCTCTGCCATTTCCTTCGTCTTTCAGGACAAATAATTCAGCGGCCTTGCGTTCAGTCCACTCTCTGATGAAAGCTTGAGCCGTTGTACTTTGAAACGTCTGGTCTATGCTCTCGCACAGCAGTTGCACGAAGCGCTGACCATCAGTAACCCGGATGCAGTCAACCTCCACGATTTTAACTCCAACTTCCTGAGCTGCCCGCCGTACCAGAGTCCGCCGTCCGCTTCCCGGCACTCCAGCAATTAGTAGGTCGCCATCACGGGCTAAAACTTGGGTAATTCGCTGGAATTGCGCTTGCCGCCCAACCAATTGAAACGGTGCTGATAAATCCACAAGATTCACGGCTTTAGCGTCCCGATCCCAAGTGTAGAAACCTTCCGGCGGCACGCCTTGACTCGTTGGCAAGCCGCCAACTGTATCGGTGGGCGAGCCAGGGCTGAGGTTAAGCATTGATTTGCCAATCGATTCTCTCATCCGGCTATTGCTGCGTGTTTTATCCTACCCGATCTCAAGCTCAAACCAACAAGTTAGTGTGGCATGAGTCTATAGTTTACCCTGGCACTTTTCAATAGTGTTAATGTTCTTTAGCACTATTGAAAAGTGCTATATATGTTTTAGCACCATTTGACAGGCATTTACTCATAGGCAATTCCCGTGTTAGAAGCATTCGTCTTCGCAACAATATTCTGCGGATTTTTCGGCATCATCCTTAAAAAAAACCTGGTTATGAAGATCATCTCTATGGATGTCATGAGTACGGGGGTTATCGCCTATTACGTACTGGTTGCATCGCGAGATGGTTTATTCACACCCATTATTTCAGACGGCGCAAATGTCCCTTACTCCGATCCGGTTCCCCAGGCGGTGATATTGACGGGGATTGTGATCGGCTTTTCAATTCAGTGCGTAATGCTGGTCGGTGTCATGAAGCTGGCACGGGATAATCCGACATTGGAAAGCAACGAGATCGAGAAGAGCAATACGCCATGACTACCATTACCATCGCATGGATCGCACTACCGTTTTTTTTGGGGTTCACCATTTATCTGTTCCCCAAGCTTGACAAAATTCTCGCATTGTGCGTGGCTTTTGTTTCGGCTGGATATGCGTTGCAGCTATTTGTCGAACAGTCGCCCCTGACACTACAGTTACTAGATCATTTCGGCGTCACATTAATCGTCGATCAGTCAAGCGGCTATTTTATATTGACCAATGCGCTAGTAACAGCCGCAGTCATTCTCTACTGTTGGCACAGCGATAAAACAGCTTTTTTCTATGCACAAGCCATCATCTTGCATGGCAGCATCAATGCCGCGTTTGCCTGTGCGGACTTTATCAGTTTATACGTGGCGTTAGAGGTGAGTGGGATTGCTGCGTTTCTCTTGATTGCCTATCCCCGCACCGATCGCTCGATTTGGGTGGCCTTGCGGTATCTCTTTATCAGCAACACGGCAATGCTGTTTTATCTGGTGGGTGCGGTGCTTGCCTATCAGACAAATCATTCGTTTAGTTTTGCAAGTTTGCGCGGCGCACCGCCGGAGGCGCTTGCCCTGATCTTTCTGGGACTCTTGGTTAAGGGGGGAATTTTTGTATCGGGATTGTGGTTGCCATTGACCCACTCGGAATCGGAGACGCCAGTATCGGCGATGCTGTCGGGAGTTGTGGTCAAAGCTGGAGTCTATCCGCTAGTGCGTTGTGCGCTGATGTTGGAGGAGATTGATCCGATAGTCAGGATCTTCGGAGTGGGGACAGCGCTTCTGGGAGTAGGCTATGCCGTCTTTGAAAAAGATACCAAGCGGATGCTGGCGTTTCATACGATTTCGCAGTTAGGCTTTATCCTCGCTGCCCCAGTCGTAGGTGGCTTTTATGCGCTGACACACGGCTTGGTCAAATCGGCACTCTTCCTGATTGCGGGTGCTTTACCGAGCCGCAACTTCAAAGAGTTGCAACACAAGCCGCTCAGTACAACGCTTTGGATTGCTCTGCTTATTGCCAGCTTCTCGATCTCAGGCTTTCCCTTGTTGTCTGGCTTTGGGGCGAAGGTGTTGACGACGAAGAATCTTCTGCCTTGGCAAGCGATCGCAATGAATGTTGCGGCTTTGGGAACAGCAATCTCGTTTGCCAAATTCATATTCTTACCGCATAAAGCGGGCGGCGAAGAGGTAGTAAAGCCCGGTTTCTGGCCAGCGACGATCCTGCTGCTCGGTGGCTTGTTTGTCGCAAACATTGTCTATTACGAAGCTTATAGCCTTGAGAATATCGTAAAACCCCTGGCAACCATCGGCCTTGGCTGGTTGGCATATCTTTTGATTTTTAAACGATCCGTACTCAAGCTGCCCCGTGTTGTGGAGCAATTTGAGCATTTAATCGGTGGAATGAGTCTAATGTTGCTCCTGCTCTTCTGGATAGTAATGGCATGATTGGACATCTGAATCTGATATTGCGACTAGCCATCTGGTTTTTGCTCACCGCCAATCTGAGTGTGGCAAATATCATCATCGGCGTCAGCATCGCACTCCTATTACCGGGACGCCCTAAAACCCCGGAAGCATTAAACGATTGGCTGCGGGCGCTTTGGGAAACCCTCGTGGCGATTCCGCAGGCATATATGGAAGCCTTTGAAATGATCGTCCGTCCCCATAGTTACGAAGATGTGACGATGGAACGAGTCAAACCCGGACGGACATCCGGACTCATCTTCCTGGATATATTTCTGATCACCTTTACGCCCAAGACCATTGTCTTGAAGTACCACGAAAATGGCTGGTACGAAGTCCACTGGGTGCGACGGAGGAAAAAGGCATGAACTTGATACTGATTGCAATGATTCTGGCTCTGCTCATACCCATGTACGAGGCTTGGCAAGATGATGATATTTGGCAAAAAATGTTGGCATTTGCCAGTATTGCGACGAAAACATCAATCATGATCCTGGTTGTATCTGTCTTACGGGATGATTGGATGCTCGGTGTTACAGGGGTAATCATCCTAAGTGTAGGTAATGCCGGATTAATGTTGTTGGCACAAGTCCTTAAACGAATCGATGAACTATGATCAACGCGCTTAGTTATACCTGCATAGGTATCGGAATTTTCTTCTGGTTTTGGGGAACCTTTCCCCTGATCGGCCACCGATCAGTATTATTCAAGCTGCATACTCTTTCGGTTGCAGATACGCTAGGGAGCATGATCATCATCGTCGGACTGCTCCTGAAGATACCTAGTGAATGGCCACTGCTCGTCCTTGGCATCATCACCTTGGCAATCTGGAATACAGTGCTGGGGTATGTGTTGGCTTACTGTTCCAGCAGTGGAGGTAGCCATGAATGATAGCTATATCTATGTCATAACCGCGCTGCTGCCGTTGTCCGCACTTATGCTGGTACTTCAGTCCAATCCTTACCATGCTCTGGTAGTGCAGGGAATACTGGGAGCAGTGGCAGCATTGGTATTTGCGGTTTTGGGGGCGGCGGATGTGGCTTTGACCCAAGCCTTGATGGGGACTCTGCTGGCGATTACGCTTTATGCGATCGCGGTGCGTTCATCGCTGGTGATGCGTCTTGGTGTACTTGAAGACGGAGCGATCGAGACAGATGACGAGTCCCATTTAGGGCAACTGATGGATGACTTAAGAACAATTTTTGGCAAACACTATATGCGTCTTGAGGTAGTCCCGTACACGAATACGCAGGCTTTGCACCGAGCGCTGATGGACAAAGAAATCCATGCGACCTGTGCCAGAGGAGAGTACGATAATCAAGACTCCGTAGGGACTGAGGACGAACAACCCTATCACACCACAACTAGGGTTCAACGCCTCTATGACATCATGCGAACCGAACTTTCGTCACCAGCGACAAGCCTAACTTATGTAAAGGCACCAAACTCAGGGGAGGAACATAAATGAAATGGGTCTACATTGCAGCGGGAATAGCGCTGTTCGTCAAATTCCTGATTATGCCCAATCCGGCACCGGACTTATCGCTCTCAATCGTCCAAACCCTTGTACAAGAGAGTGGAGTACCTAATGCAGTTACGGCTGTCATTCTCAGGAATCGGTTGTATGACACTATCTTTGAAGTCGTGGTATTTACGATCGCGGTAATGGGTGCAAAGTTTCTACTGGCGGATGAAAAGCCGTTCTGCGCGATCTATCAGTTCACCGATCAACCATCGATTGTTATGGCACGTCTGGGGGCGACCATTGCCGCGTTGGTGGGTATCGAACTGGCGATTCGGGGACATCTGAGTCCCGGCGGTGGTTTTGCGGCTGGAGTGGCAGGCGGAACCGCGATCGGTCTTGTTGCGATTACCTCATCAACGGAGTGGATGCAGGCGATCTACAAGCGCTGGCACGCCGCTATATGGGAGAAGGTTTCGGTTCTTATATTTATCGTCCTGTCGGTTATCACTCTAGTCGGATTAGAATTACCGCACGGAGAGTTGGGCGCACTTTTCAGCGGCGGGGTTATCCCCCTGCTCAACATCTTAGTCGCAGTAAAAGTTGCGTTGGGTTCTTGGGCGGCTATTTTGGTGTTTATTCATTATCGGGGATTGTTGTGAGGAGAATTAAACTCCACCAATTATCATTTTGAACAAAATAGTGAGCGCAGACCCTCCTCGCTCTCATCTCTGGTCATCATGTTTTATTTGGGTGAGAGCGCACGTTTTAGAAACAAAGCGCAGCAATCGCCAAGTATCTACTTATTTATTAAGCGCAGCTTTCCAGAGAATTCGGATAAATATCAGTTGATGCTGTGAAAGTTGGGGGGTATTAGTAACCGTTTCAGCAGCTACCTTACTGCGTCGTCCTTTTTGATTAATCTTTCTTATAGGATTGATTTTTCTTGCTCACTTACTGCTGTTATAGTTTTCAGCACAACAGCTTTACATATATTAATAATATGTTGGTCTGATAAGAGAAATCTATAACTAGAAAAAGTATGTAGAACTGATGCACTAAGTATGAAATTGCGAGATTGGAGATTAGCTCATTCCCCGCATAAATGACAGGAGATTTCACATCATTTAATCATTACCCAGTACATCTCTCGCTATACAGAGAATCATCAACCGCTGTTTTGGTGGCTCTAATCTATAGGAAAGCTAAGATTTTTCAATGGATAATTGGCTACTTATTGATTAAAGAATGCCTATTTATAGTAAATTAAAAAACATTGAAGAATTAAATCATTTACAAGGTTGGAATCTCTAAGGACATAGAGGCAGATATTTATTTAAATCTGCTCGGTTCTACTATTGCTAATTCCATTGAAAAGGCAAAATTTTTGTCTTGCGATCGCTCAATTGTTCAAAGTCGGTACTGCCCTATTATTGATTCACTGCTCTATGTCAATTACCAATCGTATTCGTTTTAATAACCTGCGGGGTGACATCTTCGGAGGTGTTACGGCTGCTATTGTATCGTTACCCCTTGCCCTAGCGTTCGGGGTTGCATCCGGTGTCGGACCGATCGGTGGTCTGTATGGTGCTATTTGCGTTGGCTTCTTTGCAGCGTTATTTGGCGGTACTCCCACGCTGATTTCTGAACCCACTGGCCCCATGACTGTGGTGATGACTGCGATCGTAGCAGGACTCACAGCCAGCAATCCAGACAATGGTTTGGCGATGGCATTTACCGTTTAGTTCGTTTGATCTACCGTTCATTTACCTCAGTTATGGCAATCACCAATCTCATCCGGTTTAATAACCTCGGGGGCGATATCTTCGGCGGTGTCACGACTGCCGTTGTCTCATTACCCCTGGCTCTGGCCTTTGGGGGTGGGGGCCCTCGGCGGACTCTATGGGGCAGTTTGTGGCGGCTTTTTTGCCGCCCTGTTTGGCGGTATCCCAACGTTGATCTCTGAACCGACCGGGCCAATGACCGTAAGCCCTGTCTACAGGCTCTCGTGCAACACCTGTGTAGGGGTGAAGCGCCTCACTCTTACTCTCTTTAACTCTTTAAAGTTCATTTAGTTCATTTATTGCAATACTCCTCGTCAGAGGAGGCATAAGGAGGTATTCGTGGATTTTTTGTCCTTGTTTTTAATGGACTTCGTTAAGCAGTTGCAGTCCCCAACACTCGGGTTTTTGATTGGTGGTATGGTCATTGCCGCTCTCGGTAGCGAATTGGTAATTCCAGAGGCGATTACTCAGATCATCGTCTTCATGCTGCTCATGAAAATCGGTCTGACCGGTGGTCAGGCGATCCGCAATTCCAACCTAACGGAGATGGTGTTACCTGCAGCGTTTGCTGTAGCAGTAGGGATTCTTGTTGTATTCATCGCACGCTATACGTTAGCCAAGCTGCCGAAGGTCAACACCGTAGATGCGATTGCGACCGGGGGGTTGTTTGGTGCTGTGAGTGGCTCTACTATGGCTGCCGCCCTGACGCTATTGGAAGAACAAAAGATGCCATACGAGGCATGGGCTGCCGCACTCTATCCCTTCATGGATATCCCAGCGCTCGTAACGGCGATTGTAGTGGCCAACATTTATCTCAACAAGAAGAAGCGTAGTGCAGCAGGCAAGTCTCTCAGCAACCAGGAGTATCTCAGCAAGCAGACCGTTGCAGCAGGCGATTATCCCGATCAGCAGGATTATCCCAGCAGCCGGCAAGAGTATCTCAGCAAGCAGCAGTCTGCGGATAATCGGGTCAAAATATGGCCGATCGTGCAGGAAAGCCTCCAGGGTCCTGCCCTATCAGCAATGTTGCTCGGCATTGCTCTTGGCCTGTTCACCCAGCCGGAAAGTGTCTATAAAAGCTTCTACGACCCCCTCTTCCGCGGCTTGCTTTCGATCTTGATGCTGGTCATGGGTATGGAGGCTTGGTCAAGACTTGGCGAACTGCGCAAGGTAGCCCAGTGGTACGTCGTGTATAGCGTAGTGGGACCGCTGGTGCATGGGTTCATCGCCTTCGGTCTCGGCATGATTGCCCACTACGCCACGGGATTCAGCCTGGGCGGTGTTGTGATCCTGGCTGTTATTGCCTCCTCCAGTTCAGACATCTCAGGTCCGCCCACGTTGCGAGCCGGTATCCCGTCGGCCAATCCCTCCGCCTACATCGGTGCCTCCACAGCTATCGGTACACCCATTGCGATTGGCTTGGCAATACCGCTCTTCCTCGGACTCGCCCAGGCGATAGGCGGGATAGGCGGCAGCTAATCCCAGACGGGTCGCGGTCTGTCGGCCCTCCCTTGACCCGGCAGACCAAGCGACTCAATATATAAGATCAATTACGGTAAGGAGATAACCAACATGGCCAAGGCAGCCAAAAAGCTCGTCATCGTCACGGAAAAGATTCTGCTGAAAAAGATCGCCAATATCATCGAAGAATCCGGGGCAACCGGTTATACGGTTCTGGAAACTGGCGGTAAAGGAAGTCGCAACGTGCGATCGTCGGGACAACCCAACGTTTCCGACACCAATGCGAATATAAAATTCGAGGTGCTCACCCCGGATCGGGATATGGCCGAGAATATTGCGGATCAGGTCGCAGTGAAGTTTTTCCTCGATTTTGCGGGCATGATCTATATCTGTGACGCGGAGGTACTGTACGGGCACAGTTTCTGTGGACCAGACGGCTGTTGAATCGAGACGACGTAGGATTGCAGGTTCGATGAATCGAGGCGACCTAATGCGTCAGAAAACTGTCTGTCAATCGGTTGCCTCTAATTTAAATCAGGTTTGAATCGTCCTTACCACCAAAACCTAACCCATGTTTTTGAACCATACAATTACAGCTTTAAGTTCTGGGATAGCATCCCTAATTGCTCCCATGCCCTTGTTGGCAACTGTCGAGGCAGAAAATTCACCGATTGTTCTGGCTGGAGTTCTGCTGAGTTTAGTAGTGATTTATCTCGCTAGTAAACTTGGCGCAGAAGCCGCTAAACGATTTGATTTGCCACCCGTTCTGGGTGAACTGGTAGCAGGGGTGATTGTCGGGGTATCTGCTTTACACCTGATCATCTTTCCCGAAAGTGGACTTTCCGCCGCAGACTCAGCGGTTATGACCGTGCTGCAATGGATTAATCATCTGTCTCCCGCAGCCCTCACGAGTGTATATGAGTCTCAGAGTGAAGTCATTTCAGTGCTGGCTGAATTGGGCGTAATTATTCTGCTATTTGAAATTGGTCTGGAATCGGATCTCAGACAACTCAAAGAAGTGGGTACTCAAGCTGTGATCGTCGCCTGTGTGGGGGTGGCAGTTCCCTTTGCCGCTGGCACCGTTGGCTTGATGATGTTATTTCACACACCTGCAATTCCAGCAATTTTTGCAGGTGCTGCTTTGACGGCAACCAGCATCGGGATTACGTCCAAAGTATTGTCTGAAATAGGACAGCTTAAATCTAAAGAAGGTCAAATCATTGTTGGTGCTGCGGTTATTGATGATGTACTGGGAATCATTGTCCTGGCCGTTGTCGCCAGTTTAGCCAAAACGGGTGAGATTGATGTTGCTAATGTCATCTACCTAATTGTGAGTGCAACAGCGTTTCTGATTGGTTCCATCCTATTAGGTGGCATCTTCAACAAAACCTTCGTTGCTGTTGTGGAGAAATTTAAAACCCGTGGCAACGTTGTCATGCCAGCATTTATCTTTGCCTTCTTCATGGCATTTCTGGGCAGCGCGATTCATCTAGAAGCGATTTTGGGTGCTTTTGCCGCTGGCTTGGTTCTGGATGAAACCGATGCCCGCAATGAGTTGGATGAACTGGTGAAGCCAATCGCCGATCTACTGGTGCCGATCTTCTTTGTGACGGTAGGCGCGCGGGCGGATCTGGGTGTCTTGAATCCGACGGTGCCTGAAAATCGTGCCGGACTCTTGATTGCCGCATTTTTGATGGTGGTTGCCATCGTCGGCAAGGTGGTGACAGGTTGGGTGGTGTTTGGTCAGCCCGGAATCAATCGACTTGCGATTGGGGTTGGCATGGTTCCACGGGGTGAAGTTGGGTTAGTGTTTGCCGGAATCGGTTCTGCGAGTGGGGTTCTAGATAAGCCGTTGGAGGTATCTATTATTGTCATGGTGATTCTGACCACATTTCTAGCACCACCGTTTTTGCGGCTCGCTTTTGGTCAGCCAGTGGAACCCCCAACCAAAGGAGAACCTTCGAGTGAGGAACCAATTCTAGCGGGTAAATCTTAGCCTATGCCTTGAGCGCCTCCCACGTAGTTCAGTCGTGGGATTCGCCATTCATGGTTCATGGCGTTCTACGCAGTGAACCATGAACTATGAACTAAGCTGCTACGCAGCTTAGTCAGATCAGCGATAATGCTTTGTGTGAATCCTGCAAATGCCTATAAATGCCACATATCTAAAAATGAGATTCACTAGAATCCGTAAATAAAATGAGAATTTATTAGATAAAAAGGAAAGTTAATCAAAGAGCGTATATTAGAAGTTATTTGTATTTACGATTACCGACTGACTTAATACTAGGCTTTGAGTAGAAGTTGGATGAAGCCGTAGCAATTATTCCGCTTAGAAGGGTGGAAAATTGTCCTGGGAGTTTGCGATTAGTAAACATAGCATTCTTCCACAAAGTGAGAAATTTGCATAGGAATTTATCAGCGATCGCGCATTTAATAAATCCCCTACCAAGATAGGCTTGACCTCTCCCCCTGACGGGGTTGTCACCCCGTCAGGACAACGATATTAGTTGAGCAAGCGATCGCCTAGAGCGCCGGAGATGCGATCGCATCTTCATCTAACAACAGCTCTCAACTCTTCTCAGTGCCTAGCAACCTAGCGTACTCGCCTGTGATGATTCCATAACACGAACAGGAAGCGGCTTCTAATTTCTGCCGATTCAGGATGGTTATTCTGCCACGGTTGTAGCCAATCAGTCCTGCCTGTTGAAGACGGTTAGCCGCCTCCGTGACACCCGAACGTCGTACACCTAGCATCTTGGAAATAAATTCCTGAGTCAGAGGCAACTCGTTTGACCCTTCAAACTCACAGACGAGTAGTAGCCAACGGGCAAGTCTCTCATCGAGCTGATGCAGGCGGTTGCAGGCAGCGTTTTGTGAGGCTACGTACAGCGCTTGTGTGTAGCGCAGCAGCAAACTTTGCAGTGAGCCGCCCTGCTCAAACTCGATTTTAAGTAAGCTTGCCTCCATCCTCATGCCAGAGCCTGCTATCTGCACGATCGCGGTTGCGATCGCAATCTTGTCTCCCAAAGTGGCGGGGATACCCACTATCCCCTCATTACCCACTAAGCCGACTTCGACCGTCGAGCCTTCTTCGGGAGCGGAGAGCAAAGAAACTATTCCGCGATGGGGGAAATAGACGTATTCAATTGATTCACCAGCTTTGTGAAGGACTTGCCTCCCAGAGAGCGAGACGAACTCTAGATGGGGAATAAGGCGCTGGTACTCAGCATCTGGCAGAGCAGCTAGCAGTCGATTGACTACCTGGGGTGAGGCTTCGGACATCGAGGATTAGGAATCTCCTATTTTTTCATGGAATCGTTGTTATAAAAACAACTTACGGCATCAGGAGAAGAATTTAGGCCCTAGTTCTGAATGTCAAAAGGTGTTTGTTCACCAGGAACTGAAAAGCTGGCTCTTTTATGCTAAATAATTGAAAGTCGGTGCCGCGTCTACCGCTTGCGGTAGACGCGGCACCGAGCTAATAGGTGGGGGTACTGGGGAGCATCCCGTATTTGCAAATCGCCCACAGGTTGGAAGTCCCGATGCTCCACAAACAAAGCCTGCCGACCCAGCCTGAATTGAGTCCGCGCAGGCGGACTTAGTTTGTATAGCCGCGATTTCCAATCGCCCGGTATTTTTGCCAAACTGGGATGTACCCGGGGTACTGTTCTAGACTCGCATCTTAAGCCAATCGACAATCGTTAGAGGGAGGTCTTAAAGAAAGCACTCTTGAGAAATGACATATAATGATTAACGCTTGATTAACGCTAGAATAGTTCAAGCAACTCTTCTAATTTAAAACTAAAAATAGATTCATTAAAATAATAATTCTATAGAAGGATGTCTGATAGACCCCAGTATATTAGCCTAATCTAGAAGATCAATTTTTTAATGAATAATAAACCTCATTAAAAGTGCATATAAAATCAAAAAAAATTTTGGCTGCTTTGGGACACCTTTTGGGTAGAGTTATGAAACTATAGAGTTTAGTAATTAACCCTATAGGGAAGAAGTTGCCATTATAGGATTTGAACAAAGCATTTTTTAAGAGATTTGTTGTCGGAAATGCGCTCAGGTGAAGGTAGCGATTTAGTTCCCGTTAACTCTTTAAATATTGCTATACAGTATGTTCGGGCAACAAGAAGATCAGATTTTAGTAGAAGCGACTCCTCTCCCAATTCAAGAAATCCCAGGGGATAGCGCATTAACAGAGACGAAGCTGCCTCCAACTGCAAACCCGCATCTTAAAATTCCCAAGCGAGATATTCGGAAAAGCCTCAAGGCATTAACTACCGAAGGTGCCTTTGCTACGGTCTTTTACAGTATTATTGGCGGCGCGTTGCTTAGTAATTTCTTGCTGGATCTCGGTGCCAGTACAGTGGAAATTGGTCTGCTCGCCTCAATCCCTCAGCTAACCAATTTGCTGCAACCGTTGGGAGCCTATCTGGGAGACCGCATCAAGAGCCGCCACTGGTATTCCCTGTTGATTTTCGGCTCGTCGCGGCTGCCGTGGTTGCTGATTGTGCCAGGGATTTGGTTGGTCAGCACATCTCGTATCGAGCCACGCCAGTTGCTGCTGTTGACATTGGCAATTATCTGCCTGAGTAATTTCATGGAAGCTTTGGGTCGTGCTTCCTTTCTTAGCTGGATGGCTGTGTTAGTACCAGACCGATTGCGGGGGCGGTATTTTGGGTTTCGCAATAGTGTAGTGACCTTCACCAATCTCATCGGCGTGCCGCTGCTGGGTCTAGCGGTCTCGAAGTGGCCGGGTGGTTCGCTCTCTGGCTTCGGTGTGGTCTTGGTTGTGGGAGTTGTGTTCGCAACACTCAGTCTGATCTTTCAGTTCTGGATAACCGATGTCAACCCGCAGCTAGTACACGCCGCCGATTCGGATACAGACCACGGCTCGCCCTTGAAGAAAGTTTTTAGCTTCCTCAAAGATGCCAATTTTCTGAGGTTTTTGTTTTACTCATCCTTCTGGAGCTTTGCGGTTAACATCAGCGCTCCCTTCTTTAACCTCTACTTGCTGGGCGACCTCAACCTAGATGTCAGCGTGGTAACGCTCTATAACAGCTTGGGAGCTGGTGCTAACTTGCTGATGCTGATGTTCTGGGGCAGACTGGCTGACCGGATTGGCAACCGCCCACTGATGATAACTGTGGGAATCTTGGTGGCTCTGACGCCTCTACTGTGGCTAGAATCTGGAACTTCTGCAATTTTCCTTTGGGCTTGGTTTCCCTTGTTGCACATACTCGGCGGTGCGACTTGGGCAGCGATTGACCTGTGCAGTGGCAATCTGATGATGTCGGTGACACCGCTACGCAATCAGTCGATTTATTTTGCTGTTGCTGCGGCGGTTCCTGGGATCACTGGGGCAATCGGAATCACCGTTGGTGGCTATGTCGCGACTGTGGCTGATTTTGGTGGCTTGCCAACGGCATTTGCTCTCTCAGCTGTCCTGCGGTTAGTTGCCCTGCTGCCCTTGGTGTTTGTTCATGAGCAGCGCGCTGTGCCTGTGAGTCAGCTAATGCAAGTCCTGATCCCAACGCTCAAGCGGCAAGCAGGGGCCATTCAAGCAGGACGCACCAGTTTGAAGCCATTACCATTAATAGAAGAATTTGAGGAGGAAGGTTCACCTGCAAGCTCATCCGGTCAGCCTTGAGATGCCGAATTGACGAATCCCTCCCCGTTCACGGGGAGGGATTCGTGTTTATGCAATGAACTATGAACCATGAACAAGGCGGCTCTCCTCCCATATTTTGAAAGAGATGGGAGGAGAGCCGCCTTCTTTGATACCCAAATCTGTCCCGAAATCTATCTTAGTGGGGATGTTTCAAGAAACGAAAAAAGTATGATTTTTTATTTGGGGGTATAATGTAGCATATGTTACAGAAATATACCCATGAATCCTCTATCTACAGGATTACTGAACGGGGCAGGAATAGTAGTTGAATTTCAACAAACCGAGAAAGATTTAGTATTAAAAGTCGAACCAGAGGATAAGGCATTATCCGAGACAGTATTTCCTGCAAAGCCGCCCTCTAAAATTCCCAAGGCAGAAATTCGGACAAGCCTGCGGGCATTAACGACCGAAGGAGCCTTGGCTACGGTCTTTTACAGTATCATCGGCGGCGCGTTACTCAGTAATTTCTTGCTGGATCTTGGTGCCAGTGCCGTCGAAATTGGTATGTTCGCCTCTATTGCCCAGTTGACGAATTTATTGCAACCGCTGGGAGCCTATGTGGGAGACCGCATCAATAGCCGTAACTGGTATTCCCTGTTGATTTTCGGCACGTCGCGGTTGCTATGGTTGCTGATTGTGCCAGGGATTTGGTTAGTCAGGACATCTCGTATCCAGCCGCACCAGTTGGTGCTGTTGACATTGGCAATTATCTGGGTGACTAATATCTTGGAAGCTTTGGGTCGTGCTTCCTTTTTCACCTGGGTAGCTGTGTTAGTACCAGAGCGATTGCGGGGGCGGTATTTTGGCTTCCGCAATAGTGTTGTGAACTTGACCAATCTCATCAGCGTGCCGCTGCTGGGTCTAGCGGTATCGAAGTGGCCCGGTGGAGCGCTCTCTGGCTTCGGTGTGGTCTTGGTTGTGGGAATTGTGCTGGGGATAATCAGTCTCGGCTTTCACTTCTGGATGAGCGATGTGAACCCAAAGCTAGTACACGCCACCGCTGAGGATACAGAGCAAGGGGCATCCGGAGAGAGAGTTTTTAGCTTCCTCAAGGATGCCAATTTTTTGAGGTTTCTTCTTTACTCAGCCTTGTGGAGTTTCGCGGTTAATGTCAGCGCTCCCTTCTTTAACCTCTACTTGCTGGGCGATCTCAAGCTAGATGTGAGCGTGGTGACGCTTTATGGCAGCTTGGGAGCTGGTGCTAACTTGCTGATGCTGATGTTCTGGGGTAGACTGGCTGACCGGATTGGCAATCGCCCGCTGATGATAATGGTAGGAATTTTGGTGGCTCTGACACCTCTACTGTGGTTAGAAGCTGGAACTGCTCCAATTTTCCTTTGGGTTTGGTTCCCCTTGTTGCATATCGTAGGCGGTGGGACGTGGGCAGCGATTGACCTGTGCAGCGGTAATCTGATGATGTCGGTGACACCGCTACGCAATCAGTCGATTTATTTTGCTGTTGCTGCGGCGGTTCCTGGTATCACTGGAGCAATCGGAATTAGCGTTGGTGGCTATGTCGCGACTGTGACTAATTTTGGTGGCTTGCCAACGGTGTTTGCTCTCTCAGCTATGTTACGGTTAGTTGCCGTGCTGCCCTTAGTTTTTGTTCATGAGCAGCGTTCTATGCCTCTGGGTCAGCTAATGCGAGTCCTGTTCCCAGTCACGCAGCCAACAAAGCTGATTGAAGCAAAGGAATAAGTTTGCTTTTAAATCCTTGCCTAATCTGGGTCTTGTCCCTGCTGCCGCATCTCACATTCTCGGATAAATTGCGCGATCGCATTTTTCCGATCTTCTGTTAACTCGCTCGTTTCATCGAGGCGGCTAATTCGCTCAAGGATCAAGGATGGTTCGAGATAGGGTTCAAGCCACTTAGGGTCAAGTCTGTAGCCTGTTTTTTGAGTCCCGTTCGACCCATACTCACTAAAATCTTTTTGCAGGAACTTCTCCAAGAAATTAACTAGCCCTTCGTCATTATCAATAATCTTTTCAACCCATTGCTTGACTTCGTCTTCTCCTGCCCAAGCTTGCCAATAGTGTAATTTTTCAGATAGCTTTGGGGCTTGCAGTAGGGAGTTTTGTTGTGCAGCATCTCGCAGCCGTTTCAAGGCTATTTCTTCAAGTTCTTTAAGGTGTTCTTCGCTCTGGAGCCATTCCTCTTCGGGGATATCATCGGCTTCATACTTACCTTGTTCCTGACCCAAGGTTGCTACTTCGCGCACAATTATGGATAAAGCGTTACCGTTTGACATTGCCTCTTTCAAGGTTTCAAACCGTGTTTGTTCGTCAATCCGACGCAACAGTTGTGAGATCAGGCGTTCAATTCTAATGTCATTGCCAAAATCAAACATTCCCTGCGGTTCGTCTTCCGGAGGTAAAAGCTGGTCGCCGACATCAAAGAAAGCTTTCACAATTGAAGGAATGCAATGGGTAGGAATTTCTTTTTCAGTGTAATCCTCAAGCTGTTCGAGAAATGCCCGAACTTGAGTCGTGCCATCAGAGCGTTTTTGATCAGCGAGTTCTACAAGATTTTCCCCAAATGCCTTTGCATCTTTTGCTAAGGCAAAGATTGCTTTAATCTCAGCATTAGAGAATTCATCTTGTGTTAATACCAGACGGAAGTAGTTGGGAAATATATCTAAGCTACAAATACGTAATTGCTTGCGCCATATTGACTCGTCGTGTGCAGGGGAGGAGGTATTACGCCAAACGGCTTCTAATTTAGGAAAAAGGTGCAATAGCAGCCGTTTGATTGGTTCTTTATCCTCATTTTCAAACTGAGCCAGCCACGAATGGTGAAAATTTTTGATTTCGTCCAATGTCGGAATTAGATAACCTTTGGTATCCGCGTTTCCTGCAAAGAATGTAGGATTTTTGCGGATTATGTCATATATCATTGGGCGAAAGGCCCGCAGGGACTCAATAGCAATGAAATCAACTGGGTTCACTTCACCTTTGACCCCTGGATATGTCACGGTTAAGAGGTTGGTCAGGCGAACAATGTCGCGAGGATTGGTAATAAAGTAGTCTATTCCTTGTAAGTAAACATTGCCCCAGCGATTTTGATTGAATAGTGGCTTTGGTGTGTCAGTCAGTATGCCATTGAGTTTTTCAGAAAGTAGCCTGCGGAGTGAGGTTTTATCTGGGAGAGGTAACTCAAAAGAAGCTTGAACAATCTGAGAGAGGTAGATTTCTCCAGGTATAGGTTGTTTATCTGCGAGGGTTTTGATGACAACTTCTTGATCGAAAACGAGCAAATAGATAACGTTAGTAAAGTTGGGAATTGATTTAATAAGATAAAATAATTGACTAATCTCTTCAGCGGTGAGCCTGTCAATATCGTCAATGGTTACTACGATTCGCGGATGCTGCTGTTCGAGTGTATCTTCGACTTCTTCTTTTAAGTCGGAAGTCTCCTTTTCTTTATCGTCAAATAATCTTACGAGCGCATTGCTAGCTTGAGCGTAAGGAAGAGGAATTTCAGAAACAACTTTAGCAAGATCGGTTATTCGACTTATGAAGCCTTTGGGGACAGCTTTGAATTTGCTCAAAACTGTCTGTAATTCGTTAATAAACCGCCTTGTGATGTCTTCGCCCCCAGAAAATAACCAGGGATTAAAAGGGACGATAATAGGTTGTTCGCTCTTTGGCTTTTGCTGGAGATAATACGTTAAGAAGTTCAATAGTGTCGATTTGCCAAAACCTGAGGAACCGTAAACTGCAATAACGAACCCTTCAGGAAAGTTCATTTGGCAAATACTGTCTGCAAGATGTTTGGCAAAGGGTGCATATCCTAATCGGTCTTGTTTCGGCTCGATTAAGGCGTTGTCTGCCGATGGGTCACTAAAATCCTCTGGCAAGACCTTTGAATCGTTCTTTGTTTGAGCCATGCAGTCTCTCTCTTTGTTAGCTAAGGTGTCCTTGCCATTGAACGTTCGTTTAATTAACACCCCCTGGCGTGCTGAGTGTGGGGTGTTAGACCTCTTGCATAAATGCCTTGAACTAAAGTACCCTTCGGGAACGCTACGCGAACAGGCTTAAAGCTAAAACCCGTTAAAACGGGTTGAGGATGTTTGCCAGTTAGCTTTAGCTAACTTTAGCTTTCAGCCCGAAATTTATTTCAGGGCTAACTTTGGCTTTCAGTCCGAAATTTATTTCATTCAGGGCTGACTTTTGCAAGAGGTCTATTGAATTACGTCCTAATCATGCGATCGCTCATCTTTATACCGATGTCCATAAAGTAGCATCAATGAAGCTCTGCTCTTGTCTACTGTTCGATGGACATTAGGGTTAAGGCTGCTTGTGTAGAAGGAACATCGTTGCCAAACTCAACGCTTGCAATGTACTTCTCAATCGCATCTCTATCTAACAACAACTCTCAACCCTTGTCAGTGCCTAGCAACCTAGCGTACTGGCTTTTGATGATTCCATAACACGAACAGGAAGCAGCTTCTAATTTCTGTCGATTCAGGATGCTTATTCTGCCACGGTGGTAGCGAATCAGTCCTGCCTGTTGAAGGCGGCTAGCCGCCTCCGTGACCCCCGGACGTCGTACACTCAGCATTTGAGCCATAAATTCTTGAGTTAGCTGCAACTCGTTTGACTCTACACTATCAGAGACGAGCAGTAGCCAACGGGCAAGTTTCTCATCGATTTGATGCAGGCGGTTACAAGCCGCATTTTGTGAGGCTAGAGCGTACAGTACTTGCGTGTACCGCAGCAGCAAGCTTTGCAGTACACCACCCTGTCCAAACTCAGTTTTAAGTAAGCTTGCCTCCATCCTCATGCCTGAGTCTTCTCGCTGCACGATCGCGGTTATGGTCGCGATGTTGTCTCCCAAAAGGTCGGGCATACCTGTAACTCCGTCATTACCCACTATGCCGACTTCGACGTTCGAGCCTTCTTCCGTAGTCGCAATCAAAGAAACTATTGCACGATGGGGGAAATAGACGTATTCTATTGATTCGCCCCTCTTGTAAAGGACTTGCTTGAGAGGGAGCGGGACGCTTTCTAGATATGGAACAAGGCGCTGGTACTCAGCTTTTGGCAGAGCGGCTAGCAGCCGATTGACTGGTTTGAGTGCAACTTTGGGCATGAGGTAGCGAGGAAATTCCTCGCGTTGAATGTTGTTAGAAAAAACAACTAACACCATCAGGAGAAGAATTTAGACTCTAATCCGAATGTCAAAAGGTGTTTATTTACCAGTAAGTTAGAACTTGGCTCTTGTGTGCTAGATAATTAACCGTCTGTGCCTAGCAACCTAGCGTACTCGCCGTTAATGATTTCATAACACTCACACGTAGCCGCTTCCAATTCTTGTCGATTCAGGATGATAACTTTTCCCCTTTTGTAGCGAATCAGTCCTGACTGTTGAAGCGCGTTAGCCGCCTCCGTGACACCTGCACGTCGTACACCCAGCATCTGGGACATAAATTCATGAGTCATGGGCAACTCGTTTGACCCTACACGGTCACAGGCGAGCAATAGCCAACGAGCTAGTCTCGTCTCCAGATGATGGAGGCGATTGCAGGCAGCGTTTTGCGTAACGAAGGCGTGCTGCGCTTGCATGTACCGCAATAGCAGACTTTGCAGTACACCACCCCGCTCAAACTCGGTTTTCAGCACACTTGCCTTCATCCTCATGCCAGAACCTGCTGCTTGCACGATCGCGTTTGTGGCTGCGATGTTGTCTCCCAAAGCGGCGGGGATACCTGTAACTCCGTCCTTACCCACTAAGCCAACCTCGATCATCGAGCCATCTGCCATCGTTGTGAGCGCAGAAACTATTGCATTCTGGGGGAAATAGACATATTCAATTGGTTCACCAACCTCTTGAAGGACTTGCTTAAGAGAAAGCGAGACGTGATCTAGATTGGGAAAAAGGCGTTGGTACTCAGCCACAGGCAGAGCAGCTAGCAGTCGATTGACTGCTTGGGGTGAAGCGTTAGACATTGGGTATTAGGAATCTCCTAGGGTTAACCCGTTGCAAGAAACAACTGACGGCACGGGGAGAGGAATTTATACCCTAGTCCGAATGTCAAAAGGTGTTGATTGACCAGCAATTTACAACCTGGCTCTTCTATTATAGCCAATTTAAACTCTGTACCGCCTATATTGCAAGCGATATAGGCGGTACAGAGCCAAGAGGTTGGGGGTGTGGAAGGAGTTGCGATCGCGAAGTGCTGCTGCTTATAGCAGATCGTGTTAGCGCAGCTTTCTGGAAAGCGATCGCGGAGCATCCCAATGAGAGTAAATTGCCCACAGACTTCGTTTGTATAGCTGCGATTTTCAAGATGTTGTTGGCGAATTCGGAAGACCTAACCCCCCAGCCCCCTTCCCTTGCAGGGAAGGGCAGGGTGGTTTCATGTTAGCCAGAGAAAAACCTGGTGAACCTGATTGGCAAGATCGCGGATACAATCGGGAACAGTGCGACAGCCTAAACGACGGGCTAAAGTAATCAGAAA
>NZ_JACJOK010000013.1:0-126446 GCF_014695505.1 Trichocoleus sp. FACHB-90 | reverse complement strand
ACCCAGTCTGGGGCTGCTTTTTTACTGCATCTACTTAATCACAATCAATCCCAGAATTCAAGCCCCGCAACAAATGTCACTTCTTATACCTATTCTGTTTCTGCTATTTTGATTAGCTATTTTTAACATTTTTACATAACAAGTTCGGTAGAGCCAGAAATTAAGGCATATATGACTACCAGTGCAGCTGAATATAGCCAAGCTGAGGCGTTGGGTAACTTAGAGAAAGCAGCAATGAGACGATGGAAGATTTCAAATGACATCAAAAATATGCTTTAAGGTGGATGTAAATAAGTTAACAATTTTTAGGTTAAAGTGGAAATTATTATTCCCATAAAGCAATTATTGAATTGAAAATAGAAAATTAAAAAATTGAGAGAGTATAGCGTTTCTCAGTTAGGTGGAATATATTGCAGTTCTAACGTTTGGTAGAGGAATGGCAATGCCATGCTCCTAAAGATGTATCACACCAATTGAAAATAAGTATACAAACTTTAATTATTTATCTTGTTAAGCAAAGTTGCAAAGATTACTCTGGATGGGAATCTATATCTGTTGGAAGAGATATCGGTAAAAATGCTATGACAAACTACTAAGTAGATTTAAAATCGTTTGAGTAGGAAAGATTCAAGAAAGCGATTTTAGGAGGGAGATTATGGGAATAGGTGATCTATTTAAAAATATACCTGGTGTGAACCGGGAAGGAGGCGATCGCGACAGGGAAGATAGAGAACGCGATCGCTATCGTAATGATGACAGGGAATATCGGGAAGGCGATCGCGACAGGGAAGATAGAGAACGCGATCGCTATCGTAATGATGACAGGGAACATCGCGAAGGCGATGATGATGATGACGATGGCGATCGCAAGTACAGATATCGCGATCGCGATAATGATGATGATGACGATGGCGATGGCGATCGCGAGTCCAGACATCGGGGTGAATATCGCGATCGCGATGATGATGACGATGATGACGATCGTAAGCATGGACATCACCGCAAACACGATGACGATGACGACGACGATTAAATCTTTTGGCTTGGATTAACAACTGTGGAAATGAATTGAATGGCGTTAGCTCAATAGCTGACGCCATTTCTGCTTAAAATGAACCAAGACAAAACTTTTAATTTGGAAAGCTGTCATAGACAGGGACAAATTGATGCAGAACCCATCAGCGCCACCGAAACAGATCCGCGCCCATGTTTTCGTTTCTGGAATCGTTCAGGGAGTTGGTTATCGATACTCAACAGCACAACAGGCTAAGTATTTGGGAATCAGCGGTTGGGTGCGAAATCTCCCCGACGGGCGCGTAGAAGCCGTTTTTGAAGGAACGCAGGATATTGTCGAGGAAATGATTCGCTGGTGTCACCAAGGGCCAGCCGCAGCTGTAGTTAAAGATGTGGCGGTTGAGTATCAGACACCGGAAAGATTGCGTGGGTTTGAAATGAGACAATAGGTAAGATTCTAACAGGTAGCGATCGCTCCACTGCGACGGCGATCGCCTGCGCCTTCAATCAATCCTTCTGAATTTTCCATAACCGTATGAACGCCACCAAAAAACATATTTTTCTTTTCCCATAAAACTAATTCATTGTTAGAGGGAAGCGCCAGCTTTTTTATTTCCTCCTCGCTGAATCCTGGTTCAATATTAAAGATATTGTTTTCCCAATGAACGCGGGGACTATTCACCGCCGCATTAACATCCATTTGAAAATCAATAATATTGGAAATAACCTGTAATATTGCCGTTCTAATCCTGTTAGAACCACCAGAACCCAGAACAATTTCTGGCTGATTATTCTTAAGTACCATAGTTGGTGCCATCATGGATGAAATCCGGGTATTTTCTGCCCATTCATGGAAACCATGCGGATTCAAATCTGCTTCTCCTAGCATATTATTAACCATGATGCCAGTTCCCGGAATTACATAAGAAGATCCTTCGCCGTGTGTAGTAGTAACACTAGCCGCATTTCCTTCGCTGTCAACAACGCTGATATGAGTAGTGCTTCCCCATTTATTGACAATTTCGGTTAATTGAGGTTCGTAGATAGCAATATGCTCATCAGATAAAAAACTTTGGACAACATCTTCTTGATGAGTATTAGCATTGTATCTATCTTTCCTGGCATCATTAGTTAAACGCATCACATTAGCCAGTATTTCTAAATGACCACAACTGCCAAAATCAATGCCAACTAAATTTACTTTTGAAAGTAGTTCTAAAGCGAAAGCAATGAGTATTCCGCCAGAACTAGGGGGAGGATTAGTCAAAAATGTATTATCGCGGTAATTGATAACTAAAGGTTGTCTCTCGATAACCCGATAATTTTGGAGGTCTTCTAAGGTTAAATAACCGCCATAATCTTGACAATCTTTAACTAAGCGTTGTGCAATTTCACCCTCATAAAATTCTCTAATCCCATTTTCAGCTAGATAAGTTAAAGTATTAGCCAAGTTTCTCATATATACTGTTTCTCCAGACTGAACAAGTTCCCCGCCAGGAGTAAAAACTTGTTGCATTTCTGTAGAGAAAAGCATTATGGGCTTGAGAATTGTCAAGCAGTAATATGAATAATCATTGATTTTTACTCCAGTATTTGCATAGCGAATTGCTGGTTCAGCAACGACCTTAAAAGGCAATCTACCTAGTTTCTGGTGAACGTGGAAAACTCCAGCGATATTTCCTGGTACAGCCATTGATCCAAGACCAATGTGAAACTCTTGTAAGGCACCGCCAAAGTTAATTTTAACTGGATAAAAATCAAGATTATCCTTATTCTTTTTCTGGCATGGCGTTTGCGAGAAAAAGTCAAATAAAGTATTTTTATTATCGTTAGTATGGGCTAAAAGAAACCCACTACCAGCTGCCGAGGTAAGCGCAGCCTCAGTAACAAAAGAAGCTAACATTGCCGCCGCCGCCGCATCAAAGGCGTTCCCACCTAAGCGAAGCATTTCAATCCCTGCTTCGGCAGTTTGCTCATGTCCAGCAGCAATCACACCGTGAGTTTTTTTAAACATAAATATTGAGTATGAAGATTTAGAGGGCATTTAAGTTAAGTAATAAGCCCCTCAGGCCTAAGCCAGATTTTGACATCTTAACGGAGTTTTCTTTGGTGTGGAAGGATAAAGCGCATGGCGAGAATTGGTATTGCATTCATGGTGTGCTGCGTCGGTTGGATTATAAGGGTGGCAACAAAACGACCCGCAACGCCACTCTGCACTAGATCAGGACTACCTCTAGCCAAATCCAGTAAGGGCGCATCGCCATGAGCATTACAGCCTAGTTGCATATATCAAGTTGTTTGATATACATTGATAGTATGATGATTATCAAAGGAAGCGTAAATGACTCAAGATGTTCCAGATCGAATCTTCGAGCTATCGCCAAAAGAGGAGGCTGTACTCACTTCAGTCTTACACCGTGAGCGGTACGGCTTAGAGGTGGTTGAGGCGGTAAAGAAGGCGAGTGGCGGGAAAATTCAACTTGGATTCGGTTCGCTTTACCCTACCTTGCACAAGCTAGAAGAGAAAGGCTTTTTAGTAGCGCGATGGGGAGATGAAACACCTGAAGAGCGAGGGGGTGCGCGGCGGAGGTACTACCGAATTACAGGCTTAGGTGAGAAGGTGCTTCAGGAAAAACAGCGTTTCTTAAAGGAAGTAGCTGCGTGGCAACCAGCATTTGAGGGGGTCTAAAGCAATGAAGAAAATTTTCCCAAGCCCAATTCGACAAGATATTCCGCCGGATGGCTATCGTCACAAAGGTCTAAAAATCATTGCCATTTCGGTGATCGGGCTGATGCTCTCACTTATTACCAGTGCTGTAGTTGGTATCACAAGTCTGTTCATTAACCCTTCGTTGCTAAAAGTTTTGTTTGGCATTGTTCTATTGGTTACTCTCATCCTCTCAGTAATTTTTTTTGTATATGCTGGATACTGTTGTAAGACAGATTCTGGAGATGGACAAAAGACAGAGAAAGGGATAAGAATAGGTATTAACTCGATATGGGGGTTAATTATCGCCCTTATTCCCAGTGCTGTGCTTGGTATCGTCAGTTTGTTAATTGACCCTACCGGGCTAAAACTTTTGTTTAGCCTCGCTCTGTTGATTACTATCACCTCCTCAGTGCTTTTGTGTATATATGGCTCAATAGTTTACCTCACAGGATCAGGGGCAGAGGAGGAAAGTGAAGAAGCAGATGCGAAGTTCATTGCGCTCCTGAAGCGTATCCTCCCCAAAGAATTTCACGAGGAATGGCTAGGCGATTTACAAGAAAGGCGTTCTCAGTTGCTCAAGGCAGGCGTTCCACCCTGGAAAGTATTCTTCACCACACTTGAAGGAGGTTGTGGCGTAATTCGATCTTACCTCTGGTTTAAATGCAAGAATCTTCTTTCACGATCGATGACCAGAGCAAAACGGGTTTTCTGGGGATAAACACCAAAACTGCCGTGTTGCGGTAGAAATTCACGAAAAAAAAGGCACAGCTAATTTCGCAGTGCCTTCAATAAACTAAAACACACCCTGATCCTAACCTATGCGATACGTCAAACATTCTCACGGTGTAGAGTTTCCAGACTCCCAACGCCGTCAATCTCGTGCTACCCAAAGCACTGTTTTACAGCTCAAGATGGCAATTATCTGTCTCGCAGGTGGTGTCACCATCTACTATTCAGAAAGTGCAATTGTGGGAGTAGTTGCATCAACAGTTGCCGGATGTGCTGTTGAAATGATTGATGCACAATGTGAAAAGCGCCATAAAGATAAGCTGAAGGCGATTGAGAAAGAGATAGACAAATTACGGAAAGGCTAAACATTCTCCACACGATTGATTGAAATTTTACTACAGGCTCCACTGATCTAGTTGGGCCTATTTTTGGCTGCTGTGCGATCGCATTGCCTGAACCGCTAAAGATTCATCACAGCAAAGGGGAATTCTTCTAAATAGTGAAAATTTGAGACATTTTTTAAGTAATACCGATTGAATCTTGCCGACCTTACCCTAGTTTAGAATATTTTATTCAGCGCGATCGCGTCTCTGCTGCTGGTACGAACGCGATCGCTTAACCTCAAATTATCGATTTTCATCCGACTGGAAAGGATTTTCACCCACACCTAGCTGCTTTTTCGTTGCTTCCAACTGTTGCCAAAGCGTCTCGATGTTTTGAAAAGCCTGTTCAATGGAAATTTTTCCATTGGTTGCCAAACCACTTATCAAAGTCACCCGTTGAGCAAATTCCTGTAAATTAGCATTAAATACTAAATTTTCTGGGTTTACATCACCGTAGTAGCGAGGTTGAGGATATAAAAAATTAGAAGTAGTTAACATTATAACTCCCGGTTTATTAGATTCTGTATCTTTCCTACTACTATCACTCAGGAATCCTATCGGGATAAGTGATGACTAAGTAAAAAAAATGTGACAAGTATCAGCATATTGAGTGCTGACAATCAGCTAGTAAATGTGATATTTAACAATTCAGGGAGTGACAGCAGTCACAATAAAATTATCTTGCAGAAGGTTAAAAATTAGCGATCGCTGCCGCTATCCCTGAGAAAGCGATCGCCTAAAATAAAGTCAGGCAATAGTTTTTGAGGAAGTATAAAATATGTCTTTGCAAGAATTAAAAAATCAAGCATACAAGTTATCGGTAAGCGATCGCTTAGATTTGGTGAACGCGATCGTCGAGTCGCTTAGGCGCGAACTCAGACCCCAACCCGATCGAAAAGCTGCAATAGATCGGATGCGGGGACTAGCGAAAACCGATGCGCCAGCCCCAACTGATGCTGAAGTTGAAGCAATGTTAGAAGAACGCCTAGTGGAGAAATACCTGAAATGATGGTATTAATAGATACCAACGTTATTCTGGATTTTTTGCTAGAGCGCGAACCTTTTAGGGAGGATGCTGAAGCTTTATTTCAGGCTATTTACTCTGGGCAGATTCAGGGGTATGTTACAGCAACCACCGTAACTGATATCTTCTACATTGTCAGAAGACAGACGCGGAGTATTGAACGCGCAAGAGTTGCTGTCTCAACAACACTAACAGCTATGGAAATTTGTACTGTTAATAGCGACATCCTTGCAGCTGCATTTGCCTCAAACTTGAGAGATTTTGAAGATGCGGTACAGTTAGCTTGCGCGATCGCTAACAATCTTGATGGAATTATCACCCGCGATGCTGGAGGTTTCGCGGGTGCTATTTTGCCGATTTTGTCAGTTGCTGAATTATTAGAGCGCCTGTCTTAAACTAAACAAGCGATCGCACAAATTTATCTAACCTATCCATCCCCTTTTCAATCGAAGTCATATCTGTTGCATAAGATAGCCGGATGTGATCGTCTGCACCAAAAGCAATCGCAGGAATCGCCGCAACTTGCTGATTTTCTAACAGTTTGTCGCAGAATTCTAGAGAATTTAAACCAGATTTGCTGATGTTGACGAACAGATAAAAAGCTCCGTCTGGTTTGGCACAGGATAAACCGGGAATAGCGTTAAGTGTTTGCAACATTACCTGCCGACGTTCGGCAAAGGCGAGGCGCATTTGTTCCACACAATCTTGAGAACCTTCTAAAGCTGCGATCGCGCCGAACTGGGCAAAAGTACACACATTCGAGGTACTGTGACCTTGAATGGTGGACACAGCTTTAACCAACTCAACTGGTGCGGCTAAATAACCAATGCGCCAACCCGTCATTGAGTAACCTTTAGCAAAACCACTGCTGATAATTGTCCTGTCAAAGACTTCGGGACTGACTGCACCGATACTCAAGTGCTGCGCGTCGTCGTAGATAATCTTTTCGTAAATCTCATCGGAGACAACGAGAATATCTTTTTCCACCACCACTTCTCCCAAAGCTTTAATCTCAGCTGGCGTATAAACAACACCAGTGGGATTACAAGGCGAATTGAGGACAAAAAGCTTGGTTCTTGGTGTGATAGATGAGCGAAGTTGCTCTGGCGTAATTTTATAACCAGTTGAAGCGTCTGTCGGCACAATTATCGGGGTACCGCCTGCCAAAATTACCATTTCCGGATACGAGAGCCAGTAGGGAGATGGGATAATCACCTCATCCCCACCATTCAGCAGCGCCATCATCAGGTTATATAAGGAATGCTTGCCGCCGTTGGTGACGATAACGTTTTCAGGTGCGAAACCCAAGTTATTGTCCTTTTGTAGCTTGCGGGCGATCGCTTCCCTTAATTTTGGTTCTCCAGCAGCTGGCCCGTATTTGGTTTTACCCTCGTCCAAAGCTTTTTTGGCAGCAGCTTTGATATGTTCTGGGGTGTCAAAATCTGGTTCCCCAGCGCTGAAACTACAAACATCTATCCCCTCTGCCTTCATCGCCTTGGCTTTGGCTGCGATCGCCAACGTTATAGAAGGCGTTACCTGACCAACTCGTGCTGCCAGCTTCATGCTTACCCCACTTTCCAGACTAACTTAGCGATACGTTGCTTTTGGGCAATACGCAAGGAAGCGATCGCTACCCCAGCAACTCTATAGTCTTTCAGAGTATCTCTCAATCAGGCTTCAGATTGGCATTTTTTTTACTTTTTAATTTTAAAAATGAGATATATGACATTTTTTATAGCTATATGAAAATCAAATACGTGCCGAATCATAAATTTTACTTTTCTTTTGCCTCCACGGGTAAGGGGTGATACTCTGGCTTTTTGCCTTCTAGCCGCATTTGGTAATCTTTTTCTGGAGTAGTAGGGGACTACGCCCCTGCTACCCGCGAAGCCGAGCAGAAGCGCCTATGGCTTTATCAAGCAATAGTTACATCAGGCGACAGATAGACATCCTGAATGGCGTTAAATAACTTCACCCCTTCCTCAAAAGGACGCTGGAAAGTTTTGCGACCGGAGATTAAACCACAGCCACCAGCGCGTTTGTTAATTACGGCGGTGCGGACGGCTTCGGCAAAGTCATTTTTACCAGATGCACCACCAGAGTTAATCAACCCAGCGCGACCGCAGTAGCAATTTAGTACCTGGTAGCGGGTGAGGTCAATTGGGTGATCGGTCAACAGGTCGGTGTATACTCGGTCGTTAGTTTTGCCGTAACTTTCACCAGTAGCTTTAGCAACAGCAGCATATCCGTGATTGTATTCGGGAAGCTTTTGTTTGATGATGTCGGCTTTAATTGTCACGCCCAGATGGTTTGCTTGAGCTGTGAGGTCGCCTGCTAAGTGATAGTCTTTGTCTTGTTTGAAAGCATTGTTGCGGAGATAGCACCACAGGATAGTTGCCATACCCAATTCGTGGGCGCGTTCAAAGGCTTCGCTAACTTCTTGAATTTGGCGGGTTGATTGTTCTGAACCAAAGTAAATAGTTGCCCCGACGGCAACCGCCCCTAAATTCCAAGCTTGTTCGACAGAGGCGAACATTATCTGGTCGAATTGATTGGGGAAAGTCAGCAATTCATTATGATTTAATTTCAAAATGAAGGGTATTTTGTGGGCATATTTGCGAGAAACAATGCCCAAAACGCCAAGGGTGGTGGCAACAGCATTACAACCAGATTCAATCGCCAGTTTAATGATATTTTCGGGATCGAAATAGATGGGGTTGGGTGCAAAGGATGCCCCGGCGGAGTGTTCAATTCCTTGGTCTACTGGGAGAATGGAGAGATATCCGGTATTAGCTAAACGTCCGGCAGAATACAGTTGCTGAAGACTACGCAATACTTGGGGGTTGCGATCGCTAGCTGCGAAAATCCGGTCTACAAAGTCCGGCCCCGGCAGGTGCAGCATATCTTGGGAAACTTTTGCCTTAAAAGTGAGAAGGTCTTCTGCTTCTTTTCCTAGTACAGACTCTAGGGAATTAGGTACAGATAGTGTAGCGGTCATAGCAGTTTTCCTCAAAAATTTGTTTTGCTGGGCGGTGCATACCTACCTACCTATTAAGCAAGTCAAAAGTCAAAAGAATGAAACCCTGTTTTGGTAGGAATTTTGACTAATAACCATCTGCAAGTTAAATGTCGAATACCTTATAAATTAGGGTAACACTTCAAGCTTCTAATTGCTCTTGTGACGGAAATCCGTGCTGTTCTCTACCCGGAGGGCCGTCGTATTTTTTTGACGTTTTGTAGAGTTCAAAGCGTCCATCAGCAGCATAACTAGCATAACGCGATCGCATAGCTTGCATTTCCGGTTCTGTCATCGGCTTGAAACTCCGCGCGATATTCAAGTTCTGGCGCAGCACTTGTAGAGAGTCAATACCGCTGACGGTAGTAGCAACCGGAAGGCTCATTGCATAGCGTAGCGCTTCTTGCACGGTGACAACACCTGCTTTAACTGGTTCGCCACTACCACCCAAACTTTTCATCCCAATTGCAGCAATACCGCGTTTATTGAGGAGGGGTAGCACTTGCTTCTCAAAGCTGCGAAAAGAGGAGTCAAAACAATTCAGTGGTAGTTGAACGGCATCGAACGGATAATTATAAGAAAGCATTTTCAGATGAATTGCCGGATCTTTGTGACCTGTGAAACCGACAAAACGAACTTTCCCCTGACGCTTGGCTTCGTCTAAAGCCTCGATAACTCCACCTTTGGCGAAATGTCTTTCCGGGTCGTTGTCATAAACAACTTCGTGAACTTGCCACAAGTCGATATAATCTGTCTTGAGTCGCCGCAAAGATTGCTCAAGTTGTTGCATAGCGACTTTGCGATCGCGTCCGTGCGTGCAAACTTTTGTCATCAGAAATGCTTTGTCTCGCCTACCTTGCAGCGCCTTACCCATCCGTTCTTCACTCACGCCTTCGTTATACTCCCAGGCGTTGTCTAGAAAGGTCACGCCAGCATCGAGTGCTTCTTGAATAATGCGGATGGCTTCTTGTTCGTCTTTGGGAACGCCGATGTGAAAGCCGCCTAGCGCCACCGCCGAAACTTCCACACCTGTGCGTCCGAGTTTGCGGCGGGGAATTTCCCCAGCTTGGAGTGAAATTGTCTGATCGGGTTCGGCAGCATTGACTTGTGCATCTGGGTGTAGCAAGATCCGATCTGCGATCGCTACTCCTGCGCCGAGAACTCCGAGGCGTTGCAGAAACTGTCTGCGTTTCCAGCTTTGTGCCTCTCGGTGGCGATTTTCCCCTGATTGATCGTCACGTCGATCTGCCATTGAGTTATCCTGCTTAAGTTCACCCAGTTTTGCTTCAGTGTTAGTTTTTTTCTTACTTTAATTTCACCTATCTTTAGACAGGTTATTTTATTTTTCTAAGGGCGAAATCGCCCCTACACGCAAATATGGTTTTTCCATGCACCGCCGCCTTTGTCACTGTGGCAACTGTTAATCTTGAGAAATTAGTAAGTTTTTATACAAATTTACTGGATAAACAGCCGCATCCATACATCCCAAATGTTTATGCAGAGTTTCAGTTTCCTGGCTTACGTTTGGGTATTTTTAAACCAAAACTCACCCACTCCGAAGAATTTGGAGCGGTAAAAAGTGGAATGAGTTTGTGTTTAGAAGTAACTGACTTGGAAAGTGCGATCGCTCACATTACTGCTCTGGGTTTCCCGCCACCAGGCGATATTTTATCTGCATCACACGGTAGAGAAATCTACGCTTACGATCCAGATGGCAATCGCTTGATTTTGCACCAATCCCACTAATAAATTATAGGTGCTGAGTTAAGTCAGCAAAGCAGTAAAAACTCACAATTAACATTAGCACTGCCATCACCTGAGAAACTCGCGGATGATGAGATGGTGTGAGTGCTTCTCTTACTAAAATTGATCCCGCCGCTCCCACCATATAGCTCAAACCCAGCACCAAGTAAGGCCACTGCTGATTTATCTCCCAAGCCATTATTAAAACAGTGGCAACTGTTAACATGATTAGCTCAATAAATCGCGGAGGACTGTACTGGCTAGAAAAAATTAAAGCTCGCCACCAAGATTGCCAAATTCTCATATTTTAATTATTACTTATTAGTTATTGGTCAGGGGTAATCGTAATTAGCAATTAGTCATTACGATAGTCCAAAGTTTTAACGTTTGCTATCTACTCATAGGCGCATCTGGCGGTTGGTTCATGGATAATATTTGCTGATTGTGCTGCTGCAAGTAGAACAAGGCTTCTTGAGTCTCCACTTGGGGAAACTCTTCATAGAAGCGACTGACACTGAGGAAAGGTTCAGGCGTTTCTAGGATAATAGCGCGATCGCACCATTGCAGCAGCCACTCGCTCAAACCCTGTGGTGCTACTGGCGAACAAACCCAAATTTCCGCAGGATTTTGGGCTTTCACGGCAGAGGCGGCAGCTGCTATTGTCATGCCAGTGGCAATACCATCATCAACCAAAATAGCGATCGCACCCTGAGCGCTAACAGGTAAGCGACTGGAAGAAAGCTTACTCTGTAGGGCAATAGCTTTATCTTGGGCTTGCCGCAACGCCTCTTCCAGCACAGTCTGCTGGTTTTTGCGACGCTTTGGCTGACACCATAGCACGTGTCCATCTGACGTGACAGCACCGATGGCAAGTTCCGGGTTTTCCGGAAAAGTAATTTTTTTGGCGACAAGAATATCCACAGGACAACCCAAACTGCGTGCCACTGGTACAGCCACAGGGATACCGCCGCGAGGCAGCGCGTAAATGATAGGTTGGCTATTAACTCCCCGCGTCTTGAACTGGGTAAACTCAGCCATAACGGACTGAGCTAGCTGCTCTCCGGCGTGGATGCGATCGCGAAACATGGGGGCAGATGACATGGCACCCTCCAGAATTCGGTACTGCGCTCGCCTCCTATGATGGCTGATTTTGGCTTTTGGCGCAGCTACTCCTAGTCCGTCAAAAGTAAGAACTATCAATTCTTAAGCGTGAAACAAGTTTCAGCCTTGAGCGAGTATTGCTACGATAATTTCGTGAAAGCACGATATAGCCACAGATTCATGTCCAGCGACGAGCAACTTAGCCTTTTTAACTCCTCTGACCTCGGTGCATCTGCCACACCGCAAAATCAAGCATTAATTCCCACAAGTGCCAAAATTCCCATTCCTCCCGGCACCTATCAAACAATGGCGCAAATGGCAGAGCATTGTAACCAATGCCACCGTTGCGTACTGGGAGAAAACCGCACTCACGCTGTGGTTGGACGCGGCAATCTTCAAGCACCAATCATGATTGTCGGCGAAGCACCAGGACAAAATGAAGATGAAACCGGGTTGCCATTTGTCGGGAAATCTGGGCAACTGCTGGAGAAAATTTTAGCCGCTGTCAACCTGAACATCGAACAGGATGTATACATCTGTAATGTGAACAAGTGCCGTCCACCAAACAATCGCCCGCCAACAACTGAAGAAATGGCAGCTTGTAGACCTTATTTGTTAGAACAAATTCGCATGGTAGACCCCAAAGTCATTCTTTTGACGGGTGCTACAGCTTTAAAAGGTTTAACTGGTGATAAACGAGGCATTACCAAAATTCGCGGCACTTGGATCGAGTGGGAGGGACGTTTATGTATGCCGATTTTCCACCCAGCATACTTACTTCGCAATGCTTCGCGGGAACAAGGCAGTCCTAAATGGTTAATGTGGCAGGATATTCAAGCTGTTCGTGCCAAATTAGATGAAATCCGCAACAACAATTAATTAATTTTCCCAACGCGGCAGTCTTGCAGCCAATTGCGAACAGCTTGGCCAATGATGCCATTACTGCTATCTCGCGGCGGCGAGGGCGGATCTCCTTCGGGGTAGGAGCCAATACGGGAAAACATCGTTGCCAATCTCCAGCCGTCCTCAGTTTGAGTGAGAAACAGCCAGTGATATTGCTGTAATTGAATTGGCTTTCGGGCTGTGTATCCTCGTTCTAAAGTGGTGATGAATACCTGTTTAGGAGCTGTTGTGGTGATATCTGCGCCAGGGTCTGAGGTATAAGGGCCAGGGCCTAGGGTAAGGGGCGCAAATTCTGGCCGTCCGGCGATGATTACGGAACTGGAGAGATTTGGTTTTCTGTTTAGTCGTCGAGAGCGCTGACTGACGCGATTGGCATAACTGGGTAAATCTCGAATTAGTAAACTTGTTAAGTTTTCTACATCGGTTGGACAACTCGATTTCTGTGGGGGCGGCGTTTGCGCGATCGCTTTTTCAAAGCAAAAGGCAATCATGCAAAGGCAAAATGTAGCGATGCGAAATTTCGCGTCTCTACATAAATTATTGTAAATTCTATAACTCATCGCAAATTCTCGCCCAAGCAGCAGCAGGATCGGCGGCGGCAGTAATCGGTCGCCCAATCACGAGATAATCAGCTCCAGAAGAGAAAGCTTGGGCTGGGGTGAGACTTCGCTTCTGATCTCCCGCTTCTGCCCAGCTAGGGCGCACTCCCGGACAAACAAACAGAAAATCATCGCCGCAAGTCTGTCGCAGTTGTTCCACCTCCTGCGGCGAACAAACTGCCCCATCCAGTCCCGCCTCTTTTGCTAACAAAGCCATATGTAAAGCATATTCTGGCAATTCCAGGGGAATTTTTAGCTCAAATGCCAATTGCCGCGATGTGATACTTGTCAGCAGCGTTATGGCAATTAACTTGGGTGGCGGACACCCTGCGGCTTCTGCGCCTTCCTGTAGGGCTGCTGCTGCTGCCTGTAGCGCACTTTTACCACACGTAGCATGGATTGTGAGCAAATCTACACCATAACTCGCAGCAGCACGACAAGCCCCGGCAACGGTGTTAGGGATATCGTGAAATTTCAGATCCAGAAAAATTCGCTTTTGTCTGTTTTTGAGCAGGGTGAGAATTTCAGCACCAGTGCTGACAAATAGTTCTAAACCAACTTTAAAGAAAGTTACTTCCGGCAACTTATCAATTAAAGCGATCGCTTCCGCTAGACTCGGAACATCCAAAGCAACAATAATTTTCTCGCTGTTTGACATTATTTTGTGGGGCTGGGGATTGGGGACTGGGGGCTAGGGACTAGGAACTGGGGACTGGGGGCTAGGAACTGGGGACAAAGGACTGCGGACAACAGACTAGGAACTGGGGACTAAAGAGTAGGTAGGGCTTTTTCCCAATCCCCAATCCCCAATCCCCAATCCCCAATCCCCAATCCCCAATCCCCAATCCCCAATCCCCATTACCCAATTAACCGCACAGACTTATTTTTCCCCACCTGCAAAACCCGTCCGTCCAACTCAAAGGGAGAATCAAAAGTGAGATTCACGTCAGACACGCGATCGCCATCTAACTTTACCCCTCCTCCCTGAATTTGTCGCCGCGCTTCCGTCCCACTGCTGCACAAACCGCTCTTTCCCAGAATAAAGAACAATTTAGCCGGAAAATTCACTTCTTTTAGGTAAAATTCTGGTACAGCTTTAGCGGAATTTGTGTTTCCTGCTGTAATTGCCTGTGCATCGCGCACAACAAGTTCTGCTGCATCTTTGCCGTAGTATTGAGAGACAATATCGAAAGCCAGAAGTTTTTGGCGATCGCGTGGTTGTTCCGGCAATTCATTCAGCGGTAAATTTGTCAACAACTCAAAATACTGCTCTAACAATTTATCCGGCGTTTTTTCCAACTTCTGATACATCCAGAGCGGATCTTCCGATAACCCCACATAATTGCCCAGCGACTTCGACATTTTCTTTTCACCATCCGTCCCGATTAAAATCGGCATCAGCAACCCAAACTGAGGCATCTGACCGAAATGGCGTTGTAAATCTCGCCCAACAGCAATATTAAACTTCTGATCCGTCCCACCCAACTCCACATCAGCTTGCACCGCCACAGAATCGTAGCCTTGCATCAACGGGTAAAGGAACTCGTGTAGAAAAATCGGATTTTCCTTCTCATAACGTTCGGCAAACCCCTCCTTCGCCAGCATTTGCCCTACCGTCATCGTCGAGAGCAACTCTGAAATTTTTGACAAATCAAGCTTTGAAAGCCATTCGGCGTTGTAGCGAACTTCCAACCGTCCCGGCGTGTCAAAATCCAGAATTGGACGCACCTGCTCCAGATAAGTTTGAGCATTTTGCGCCACTTCCTCAGATGTTAACTGACGGCGTACCTCAGATTTTCCGGTAGGGTCGCCAATCCGAGCCGTAAAATCCCCAATAATTAAAACAGCTGTATGTCCGGCATCCTGAAAAGCACGCAGCTTCCGTACTGGGATACTATGACCCAAATGGATATCCGATCCCGTCGGATCGATTCCCAACTTCACCCGCAAAGGTCGGTCAGTTTGCGCTAATCTTTGAGCCAAAGAAAGAGCAGCGTCATCAGAATCAGGCTGGTCGGGGAAAATTTCACTAACCCCACGATATAACCAAGTGAGGTTTTGGGGCGTTTTTGAGGATACACTAGCGGTCATGATGCGCCAAACTAAATCGGATGTGGAAATCGACCCCTATATTTGTATTTTATGCAAATCCAAGGGTAAACAAGTTTATTATAATTTGCAAAAATTGTATAAAGTCTCCATGCCAATTGGACAAAATTTAGTAATGGGCTGCACTTATGATGCTAAAACGTAAACGTAGGATTTTTTTGTCACACTTACAAAAGCGATGTTGTTTTGCGACCACCGCAAATGCTTACTTCCTTCCCAGTCACTGCTAAAATTGTCCCCACCATCCTGCCGCGAGTGGAAAGTTCTGTAATCTAGATAAGCAAAGCCATACCAGTCGCCCAATCATCCAAGTCCCACATTTTTTTAGTGAGGAAGTGAAATCACCGTGTCGTCTAGCACTATTCAAGATAAACAACCGAGAAGAGAGCCATCAGCCCCGATAGTTCAGTTCATGCAGGGAGTCGGTAAAGCAACAGGCGGAACCCTCCTGGGCATCACCATGCTGACCAGTTCGGTTGTCGCTGGGGGACTGGTTGGTTTAGCTATCAGCTTCCGTAACCTACCGGATGTGCGGGTTCTTCGCAGCTACATCCCCACAGAAACTTCTTACATTTACGACATTCAAGGCAAGCACCTAGCTTCGCTCCACGGAGAAGCCAATCGGGAAGTCGTACCCCTTGATAAAATTTCCCCTGAACTCAAGCGGGCTGTTCTAGCGATTGAAGATAGCCACTTCTATTTGCACCAAGGCATTAACCCCAACAGCGTTGGTCGCGCCTTAAAAGCTAACTGGGAAAAAGGCAACGTTGTCGAGGGTGGCTCGACAATCACCATGCAGTTGGTGAAAAACCTTTTCTTGTCTCGCAAGCGGACAATGAGCCGCAAAATTGCCGAAGCGGTGCTAGCAATTCGGTTAGAACAAATCTTTAAGAAAGACCAAATTTTAGAAATGTACCTCAATCAGGTGTATTGGGGTCACAACAACTATGGTGTTCAAACAGCATCTGAAAGCTACTTTAACAAGAAAGCCGCCGATCTAGACTTAGCTGAGGCGGCAATGTTGGCAGGAATGATTCAGGCTCCGGAAGACTACAGTATTTTCGGGAACTACAAGCAGGCAAAGCAGCGCCAAACACAGGTTTTGGGTCGGATGCGCGAGTTGGGATGGATTACTGAGCAAGAGAGAGCAGCCGCTGTTAAGCAAGAAATTAAACGGGGTCAGCTGACCTCGTGGCAAACCAGCGAACTGCCTTATATCACAGAAGCGGTTGTTGCGGAGTTAAATGAGCGCTTCGGTCGGGATGCGGTGCTAAAAGGCGGTATGCGAATCCAGACGACCATCGACTACAAGTTCCAACGTATGGCGGAACAAAAGGTGAGTCGTTGGCATAGAAGACTTCAGGGTTACGGGCTTTATAACAACCAAATTGCTCTGGTATCAGTCGATCCTCGGACGCACTTTGTAAAAGCGATGGTGGGCGGGGTTAGTTACGATAAAAGCCAGTTCAACCGTGCTATCCAATCCCGCCGACAGCCGGGATCTGCCTTTAAGCCATTTGTTTACTACGCGGCTTTTGCTACGGGTAAGTATTCGCCCTACTCCACCGTCTACGATACGCCAGTTAGTTATCGGGATGGTGGCGGCTACTACTCTCCCCGAAACTACGGTGGTGGTTACTCTGGGGCGATGAGCATTCGCCAAGCGCTCATGGTTTCCGCTAACGTTCCGGCTGTGAAGCTTGGGCGGACTGTGGGACTGGATAAGGTGATTGAAATTTGCCGGACTATTGGCTTTAAGAGTCCGATTGAACCTGTAATTTCTTTGCCTTTGGGAGCGATTGGTGTTACGCCTTTGGAAATGGCGGGCGGTTATGCCACTTTTGCTAGTAATGGTTGGTACTCTCCCCCAACCGTTATTGTCCGGGTCACGGATAGTAGTGGCAATGTGTTGCTGGATAATACTCCTAAACGCCGATTGGTTTTAGACCCGTGGGCTAGTGCTTCGCTGACAAGCGTGCTGCAAGGGGTAGTTACTGGCGGTACTGGGAAAAACGCACAGATAGGACGACCCGCAGCTGGTAAGACTGGTACAACTTCCTCTGAGAAAGATGTTTGGTTTGTGGGCTATGTCCCACAACTGTCTACGGCTGTCTGGATTGGGAAGGATAATAACCGGAGTTTAGGCGGTGGTATAACGGGTGGCGAATATGCGGCTCCCATCTGGCGCGATTTTATGTCAAGTGCTATGAGTGGTGTTCCTGTGAAGTACTTCCCCTCGCCTAACAAGTTTCCGCGCCCTAGATAAGAATTTTAGATTTTACGGGGGCGAAGGAGTTTCCCAGCCTCCGATAATTTTGGATTTAATCCAAAGTCTTAAAATTCTTGTATCGTTGCATCCAAAATTGTTAGCGTTGGGTTCCACTTTCTTACCGCTAGGCGGAAGCAAGCTAAAACCCAACCTACAAAATGAGAAATTTAGGAGGCAGAAAAAAGTAAAATTCTTGCATCCAAAATCGTTATGTTTGCTTTTCTAATTCGGATTTCATCCGCTCTAAGGTGAGGTTCATTTGGTCGAACATTTGAGTCGGGGTAATGCCAAATTGACCAAGCTGAGTGTTAAGCTGTTCGACTGTCATTTGAGCCATGAAGTCATCAGATAGCTCGAATCGCTTCATAAAGATGCGATAGCGATCCATCATGGCTTCCATTTTCTCAATAAAAATCTTTTTACCTTCGCGGTCAAATTTACCGTAGTGGCTTCCCAGTTGTATTAGGGATTGATAATCTTCAAACAGCTGCTTGGCTTCTTGTTGAACAATTTCGGAGTCAAAAAATCCCATAGCCTTTTTATCTTCCCGTCAATGGGCTTCCCCAGTCAGGGGAAGTTTTACTGCTTTGAGTATCATTTTAATGCAGTGCAAACTTTACGATATATTCGGTTTTCCGTATTATCGGCGGTTTTGTTCTCTGGTGGCATCGTGAAAGCGCGATCGCACTCACTCATGCTCCAAGTAAGAAAATCCCTATCATGGAATTGGATGGGAAACGTTGCGGTAGCGCTATAGGCGTATCGCTATGTCTTTTGAGGAAAGAGGAGTTAACCTCAAAATGTTGACACAAAAAAATCGAAAAGTTGCCGCACTTCTGGCATTTACCGGAGCGATAATCCCGTTTGCTGGCTTTCACAAGTTTTATCTGGGACAGCCGCTTTGGGGAGCAGTTTATTTACTGTTGTCGTGGGGAACACCTATCGCTCGAATTGCCAGCGCTATTGAAGGAATCTGGTATTTATTCCAAGATGGGGATGAATTTGACCGGAATTTTAATTTAGATGTAGAATCACTCCCTGAGTCAGTTGGAGTGGCGACTAACTCAGTGAGTGCGATCGCTGATGCTTTGCGTCAACTGGATAGTCTACGCCAAGAAGGGCTAATCTCAGAGTATGAATTTGAGCAAAAGCGCCGCCAATGTCTGGATCGAATGCGGTAAAAAGGAGTCAGTAGGCGAGAAAAATTTTAAAATATTGGGTGCGATCGCTAAATTTACCAAAAAATGGCACTTTTTGATTGGCTACCATTGGCGACTCGACTGCGCCCAGAGATAAACTCAAATCGACAGTCAATCCGGGCGCGGATTTTGGGAGATCCTTACTATCGGCTGCAATCCACCGAAGAAATGGCGATCGCAGTTAGTCTTGGTCTCAAAATTGATGTGAATCAGGCGAGTGTGGATGACTGGCTGAGACTACCTGGGCTATCAATTCATCAAGCGCGATCGCTCGTTTCCCTAGCCCAGTCTGGAGTACAATTTCTCTGTATAGAAGATATTGCTGCGGCACTAAGTATGCCGATATTGCGATTAAAACCTCTGGAGCCACTCTTGAGGTTTTGTTACTACGACGATTGTCCCTCCACAACGCAACTGGTGAACCCTAACACAGCATCTATCGAGCAGCTAATGCTTCTTCCAGGTGTTGACTTGATTCTTGCTAGAGCAATCTTTTCAAATCGTCGCGCCGCCGGAGCTTACCGCAACCTGGCTGATTTTCAAGCTAGGCTATCACTCCCTGGACAGATGACAGCGCAGCTAATGCACTATATGAGGTTTTAGTCAATAGCAAAAGTGCGCTTGGACTAAATGGCGCTACTCAAACAAAACCTGACGAGAGCAGGCTTCATTTGTATAGCCGCGACTAAGGACTAACGCGCAGGCTCCGCCAACAGTCGTTGGGTATTTTTGCTGACTACTAAGCACGACTAATGCGACTGGCAGGCCAAAAGCGAAAAAAGGCGCGACCAATGACATTTTTCTGAGGCAAAAATCCCCAAACATGGGAATCATTGCTGTTATTACGATTATCGCCCATGACAAGCAGGTGGTCTTCAGGCACCAGCGCTGGCCCCCAGTTATATTCTGGGGGTTCTGCGATGTAGTCTTCCTGTAGCGGAGAGTTATCCAGGTAGACCTTGCCATTTTTAACTTTAACAACGTGACCGGGCGTGCCAATCACTCGTTTAATGAAGGCTTGGTCTTTGGCGTAGCCTTGAATTTGTAATTTTTGGGGAGGGTCAAAGACGACAATATCACCTTGGTTAGGTGCGTGAAAACGGTAAGAGATTTTTTCTACCACCAAGCGATCGCCCACTTGCAACGTCGGCAGCATAGAATCAGAAGGAATATAGCGAGGTTCTGCCACAAACGTCCGAATAAACAGCGCCAGACAAAGGGCAATCAGCAAAATTTGCAGGTTTTCCGCCACTTGCTGCCATATCCGCAACTTTAGCGAAGTCTTACCCGTATTTTTACCGGGCATTACACCCTTGGAGTCCACTGCTTCAACGAGCTTCGATTCGCTTAGCTTCAGATTGACTCCATCCTCAGCAGCAGCATCCCCCTTAGCTACAGCCGGAAGCCCCACTTCCGCCGCACTTGATGTAGCAAAATCTTTTTCCTCAGATGTCATAGAAGTTTCAGCTAAAAATATTTGGCGTTAAGAGCCATAAAAACAGTCTGACCCATTTCGGTCAAAAGCCAACATACCACGCGACCTCTGGTTTAGATCCATTGGATTACAGTAGGCTGTAATATTTCTCAACCTTCAAATACTCTTTTTGTTTTACTCTTTACTCAAGCCAAATACGGGAGGGTTAGAAATTAATTGTAAGTGGGGTTGAGGTACCTCAACCTAGCCAAAATTTAATATTTTGAGCTTCTAACACTCCCCTATTGCCCAAGCATCAGTAAAAATCTCCAAATATATTGATATTCTTTTTTATTACTTACGTATAAATACAAATTATTTTTTAGTAATTACTTAGCCCAAAATTAGCCTATCTTCATTTAATATTTATGGCTTAATTAATAAATTAAAGCTATAAATTTAATTAGATAAATTTAACGCAAACAAAGGTTTGTCTATCCTATGCAACTGCGGAACATTGCTACTTTAATTGCTGGTATGGCTGCGAGTCTAGGACTGATTTCTATAACTGGACAACAAGCTAATGCGGGAACCTTATATCAAAATTGGAACTATAGTATTGATGCTTTCAATGATGGCTCTGGTGGCTCAGCCTATGACATCAAAGGCATGGCAGTTAAGGAAACCTCTGACAGCATTTTTGTAGCGCTGACTGGTGGTATGCCATTAACAGGCACTTACGCCAGTGCGGCTGCTGACAAAAACATCGGCTGGGGCGACTTGTTCTTCAACTTTACGGGTAATAATTTTAAAACTGCTAGTGACGCAAAAAGTTTGTTTGGGATTCGCTTTGCAGGGGCAAACGATTCTAATGCGTCCAGCACTGGCGTATACAAAAATGTCCAAGCAGCTAGCGTTACTGGAATCAATAATGGATACAGCAGTTTGCAGCAATACAATGATGCTGGATGGTATCAACCCAATACTCTAGGCACCGATTTGCCAACCAAAGCTGATGGCTATAGATATTTCGGTCAAGGCTCGGTTCTCAATGTAATTGGTTCAGGTACAAAAGTGGGCGATATTACTATGCTCACCGCCGGGGCTTTGACTACTGCTGGACTGGACTTTGCCCACTTCGCTGCTAGCGGTACTGAAACCATTGGTTTCCAGTTTAGTAAATCTCTCCTTGGTAGCGGTGACTACTTAGCTCATGTGTTTGTTGAGTGTGCTAATGATGGCGTTGCACTGGCGGGAGAACTTAAAGATGTGCCAGAACCAACTGGGCTTGGAGGTCTTGCTGTAGTAGGTTTAGTTGTGGGTGGCTCTCGACTAAGCAAGCGTCGCCGGGTGAGGGTGAGTGTAAATTAAGCTTCTTAAGAAACCCAAAACGTAGAAACCGGGTAAATTAAAAGTTACCCGGTTTTTGGCATTTGATTTATCTGCCCTTAAACACACACAGAGGAAACCAGCTTGACGATATGCGTTAGCGTAGGAAGAAAGAGTTGTTTTCCAGTGTGCTGTGTTGCTTCATAAACGTCCTGCTATACGTGTCGGGTTAATCGGTTGCTTGTTGATTTCGTTAAGTGCTTGCGCCAACAGTGCTAATCAGGAAGCGCTTGAGCGATCGCTCGCAGCAGACCCTAAACTTAAAGAAAACCCTATTACTCTGGGAACGCCTGCTCCCAACAATCCTCAGAACGATAAACTGGCAGGTTTTCCAGCAGAAATACCCCTTTATTCAGATGCTCAGGTGCAAGAAGTCACACCAGCGACACCTGACTCTGGTCAAGGTCAGACAGCCCGTTTTACAACCGATGCCCCCAGTAACTCAGTTCTAAGCTTTTACCAGCAACAGTTTCAATCTAATAACTGGGATTTGGTTAGCGAGTCCGAAACGGGTGGCACCGAAAACACATTGGTAGCTCGTCAGAATAACCTGCAAGTTACGGTGTCCGTCCAGTCAGTTTCTGGCACTAGCAACCCCACGCCTACGCCCACTCAATCCGCTGTTGGTAACAATTCAAACATAGCCACAGAATTTACTATCAGCTATAGCCGCGATGCCAGCGTTGCCACAACACCTCAAGGGAGTAATTTAAAAGATATTTTCACTCAGCCAGCTAGTGAAAATCCCGCTCCCTCAACTAGCTCATCAGTATTCACTGATATAAATAAAGCACCCCAAGAATTACGTCAGTACGTAGAAGACCTAGCAGCATTGGGGGTACTTAATCAACCAGTTGGCTCCAAAAATAACTCAACTGCCAGCGGACAGTTTGAACCGAATAAAACTATCACCCGCCGCCAATTTGCCCGGTGGCTGGTTGCAGTTAATAATCAAATTCATGCCAATAATCCAGGCAAACAAATCCGTTTGGCATCAAATAGCGCTCAACCAGCTTTTCAAGACATTCCCCGAAATAACCCAGATTTTTCAGCTATTCAAGGTTTAGCGGAGTCGGGGTTAATTCCCAGTCGATTGACAGGTGATGCTACCGCTGTTCTATTTCGCCCCGATGCACCTCTAACCCGCGAAAATCTGATTCTCTGGAAAGTGCCTCTAGATACGCGCTCCTCTTTACCCACAGCTTCAGTTGACGCGGTGAAGCAAACGTGGGGATTTCAGGATGCAGGCAAAACTGAACCAAAGGCTTTGCGGGCGGTGTTGGCGGATTTCCAGAATGGAGATTTAGCGAATATCCGGCGAGTTTTTGGGTATACGACGTTGTTCCAGCCGAAAAAACCTGTAACTCGTGCTGAGGCGGCGGCGGCTCTGTGGTACTTTGGCGCTGAAGGTGAAGGAATATCAGCTCAAGATACTTTGCAGAGTCAGCGTCAACAAAGCCAGCCATCACCTACACCTTCAAGTTCTCCAAATCAGCAGTAATTAATGATGTACGTTGGGGAGCCACCCTTTGATTGAGGTGCGCTCCCCCTTTCAGTTACTTTCTCACGCAACCAACCCCAATTCATGCCTTGAGATTTACGCATAGGTTGCAAATTTTTAGTTTTACTTGTAGGCAATTTCAAATTTTTAATAAGTTGCTGGTTGTCATCAATTATCAAAATTTCCTCCAGCGCCTCATTGATTTCCCCATTGGGATCACTTAGGCACATATTCGCTCACTCCTCAAATAAAGTTCGTTCACTCTGAGGGTTTCGTAGCCTTTGCAGTGAATTTTACAGACATTTTTTCAAATGCCAACCCTGAAGTGATATGATTGCTCTGCTCAATAGGTTCTGGTGAGGAGCAGCCACCAGAGTTAAGGGGAAAGTTCGGTGCAAGTCCGGCGCTGTCCCGCAGCTGTGATGAGGCATTAGTTACAGCCTCTAAGTCAGAATGCCCACCGATGCGAGATAAAGGGGCTGGGGACTAGGGACTAGGGACTAGGAACTGGGGACTTGGGACTGGGTAAGAATTTTTCCTCTTCCCCAATCCCCAATCCTAATTACCAATCCACAGTAAAGAATTTGATACATCTGCGAGGTACAGATTATGACTAAAATTAAACACTTTAATTTGTTCAAGCTACTGCCAAGATACACAAGCGTCGCTGCTTTAATTGGGGTTGGCTGTTTAATTGCCCAAAAGCCTGCTTACGCTCACCATCCTATGGGCGGTAACGTACCTTCTAATTTCTTTGAAGGGTTTCTCTCAGGGCTGGCGCACCCGCTGATTGGCTTGGATCATTTTGCTTTTGTGATTGCTATTGGCTTACTGGCGGTTGGCCAAGTGCAGGGCGCACTGATACCAGGGGGATTTGTCCTAGCAGCAATGGTAGGAACTGGGATTCATTTACTGAACGTTGATTTACCAGTAGTAGAGATAATTATTGCTGTAAGCGCGATCGCATTTGGGGCGATGCTGGTAAAACAAAATAAACCTAACTGGATTTTACAGATAATTTTGGGTGCGATCGCGGGTTTATTTCACGGTTACGCTTATGGTGAGGCGATTATCGGTGCTGGGATGACTCCGCTATTTGCCTACTTACTGGGTTTTACTTTAATTCAGTATGGCGTTGCTTTTGGTGCTTTCCGGTTTGGTAGTGCGGCGATTGGGAAATTTAACACTCAACGTTTATCCTTTCTGCAACTCGCAGGTTTGGCTATATCCTCAATTGGTGTTGTATTCCTCGCGTCGTCAATTAGTTAGTCATTATTTAATGACGTTTGAAGGTTTCAACTTGACAAATTGACAATTGATATCAAGCCTGGTTGATTACCCGTAATTTTCTGGAATCCGGAACCCCGCCCCCAACCCCTCCCCGCAAGCGGGGAGGGGAGCCGGAGCCGCAGGCGAGGGCGGGGAGAGGTTCTTTTATTTTGACTCACAAATTATGTGTGAAATGGCAAACTAACCAGAGGCAGAAACGCCAAAACTAACCACTTCCAAGACCACATATTATTAGGGCATCGTGGCAATGGTTCTTGTGAGAGAAGCGCTTCTATGCGCTCCGTCAAACGATTTGGGGGTGCAACAGAACTGAAAGCAGCACAGAAGTTCTCTGATTGAATCGGTGAACGACTCCCCACCCAAAGCAGAGATTCAGCTAACACTAAAGAATCTACCTTTTGTGCCGCCCATCTATCGGCTCGTAGTTCGCGCAAAAGCAAAAGTTCCTGCCATAAACTTTCTGTATTCGGTAGAAAAGAGGTAAGCGATCGCATCCATCCGAGCCAGAAAAACCAAAAGGTATCCCGATAATAATAATGTCCTTGCTCGTGGGCAATTACAGCATCGAGATGATCCGTATCCAACATTTCCAATAATCCCCGGCTAACGACTAATTCCGGTTCCCAGAAACCAACCTGGGCGCTAAATAGAACGTTTGCGTCGAGAAAACGAACTGTGCCATCAAGTTCGATTTGGGGATAAGTGCGTGTTTGTCGCACAGAACGCCATCCCTCAATGGCTAATTTGAGGCATAAAACGACAGCATACCCTAGAAAGCTTAGAGCCAGAGAATAGCTGAACCATCCGGTTTGCAACCCTCCCATTTGTCCGTTGGCACCCATGCACAGCAGCGCGATCGCTGTCATTATTAGTAACAGTGGCCCAAATAGAAATGACCAAAGCGCTGTTTGCCAACGTTCTTGCCAATTTCCTACAGGATAAGACCATCGCCATCTCAGAAACCAAATCAACAAGAGCGCAAAAAGAATCATCACTAAGTGCATTACTTTTACTCCTCTCTAGCTTGGCGTGCAGCTGCCAGACGAAGCGCGATCGCTTCTATTTGCTCTAAACTCGCAGAGTCGAGACTATCTGCGAAGGCGGCGACTACATCCGGGTTTCCCACTGCCAAAAATTTGTGTAACTGATCGTGAGCTTCTATTACCTGCGCCTGGGAGCGAGAAACTAAAGCTCGCCAAGAAAATGTACGTTCTTTTTTATCACACGCAAGCCAACCTTTCTCAGTCAAGCGACGCAGTACCGTTGTGACTGAAGTATAAGCTAACTCTCGCTCAGGATCTGCCAAAATGCGTTCGTGTACATCCTTTACGGTGGCAGAACCAAGTTCCCAAATGATACTCAATATCTCTCTTTCCAAAGGCCCCAAGGACATTTGTTTAGGGCGGTAGTTGGGCATCGAAGCCATATTATCAAATCCAATTAAATAGTTATCTTGTCGGTAAGGTTGCTAATCACAATTAGTTAATAATTGTACCATTCGTCTTAAATCTTAATACCCAAAAGCAACTTATTCCTAAATAAATTAGTCCCTGTATAATCAACCCTTCTTATGTAACCTGTAGGATAGGCTCTCATACCCTGTCGTTCTTGTGATGAGGGAGCGCTACAAAGGAAGATATATTTCACAACTTGTTTAGGCGTTATATAGCAATCCTCGGCAGAGTTTTGAGCCAGCCCTTCAGATACCCGACTTCGACTTCGTAAGAGTTATCGGCTATCTCGCCTTCACGAATCATTTAGGACTACTATAGCTTTACTAAATAAGTGGGCTGGGTTTCGTTTTCTAAGCTTAGGCGTGACCGATCTCCGTAATATTTTCGCTACCCCGGTTTTTTCTGAGTTTAGCAAAAGCTTCACATAAAATTCACACAACCTATGTATTTTCTGTGTGCAAATACACAGAAAAAGGTTTAGAGTTAAAAATCAGCAGAAAATAAAGGAAGGAAAATGACTATGCAAAAACAAATTCTCGCCACAGGATTTTTCCTCTTATCTTTTATGTTGCCGCTGAAGGCAACGGCAGCAACATTATTTAGCGGGCTTTACGTATTTGGTGACAGTATCTCGGACACAGGTAATGTTTTCAATGTGTCCACGGCTCTAAACGCAAGCAATCCCACTATCCCAATCATTCCTCCTAGCCCTTTCTACTCTAATGGACGTTTCTCCAATGGCCCGGTATGGGTAGATTATCTCGCCCAAGATTTAGGTTTAAGCCTGACTCCGTACACCGATCCCACTTTGGGTACTCAGCCAATTCAAGGCATAAACTTTGCTTTCGGCGGTGCTACAACAGGAACTGATAACACTATTTTTCCTCTTTTACCAGGATTGCAGCAACAGATTGGATTTTTTTCCAATCTGATACCAGCTTCTCAGACTGCTGACAAAAATGCTCTCTATATAGTCTTGGCTGGGGCTAATGATTACTTACCTACACAAAGCAGTTTTAAGCCTTATACAGAACCTGACAAAACCATCGAAAACATAACCTCTGCGGTTAGATCGCTGGCTGCACTTGAAGCTAAAAATATTATGGTAGTTAACTTGCCAGATTTGGGCAAACTGCCACTCACCTCCGGAACTCCGGATGCTGATAGGCTCAACGCTTTGACACAAAAGCATAACTCCAGTTTGTTCAAAACTCTGGATAATTTGAGTGACGATTTAGCGCCCGATGTTAACCTAATTTCCCTGGATTTTAATTCGGCATTTAATGACGCGATCGCTAATCCAGCAAAATATAATTTCACGAATGTAACCAAATCTTGTTTATTCAACCAATGTACGAATCCTAACGAGTATTTGTTTTGGGATCTGATCCATCCGTCAACTGCAACTCATAAGATACTGGGAGAATTAGCCTATTCAAGGCTGACAGCACCAACCGAACCTGGAAAGAGCGTTCCAGAACCGGCTTCGGGGCTGGGTATATTAGCTTTTGGTGCTTTAGGTGCGGGTTCCGTGTTGAAAGGCAAACAGAAAAAAGTCAGAGCAGGGGCGACTGAAGTATAAATGGTAAATGGGTAGAAGCATCCCATTTTTGGTAACGTGATGCTCCAAAAACAAAGCCTGTCAACGCAACGGCTAAAATAAAGCCCGCGCACTATCCAGGCTTTGTTGTTCGCCCTTGACTTTAGTCGTCAGGCGTTTTTACTTTGTAAGCATGACTTTGTTGGATTACGACAATCTTTTCCAAACGATTGAAGAATTAGTGCTGCACCATTCTCCCAGCGGCGCTGAAGGAGAAATTGACCAGCTGTTAATCAGGCGATTTCAGGCGGCTGGCGTGGAAGTTTGGCAGGATAGTGCAGGTAATGTAATTGCCAAGATTGCGGGACAAAATCCACAAAAAGCGATCGCTATCACCGCCCACAAAGACGAAATTGGTGGCATCGTCAAACAAGTTGGTAACGAGGGACGGGTAGAAGTTCGCCGTCTTGGAGGCTCCTTTCCTTGGGTTTATGGCGAAGGCGCTGTAGACTTACTGGGAGACGAGCAAACGATTACCGGAATTCTCTCTTTTGGATCGCGTCACATTTCCCACGAATCCCCCCAAAAGTCTCAGCAAGAAGATACTCCGGTGCGTTGGGAAGATGCCTGGGTGGAAACTAAATGCACCCTCCCAGAACTAGAAGCAGCAGGAATTCGACCGGGAACCCGAATGGTAGTCGGGAAGCATCGCAAGCGCCCGGTAAGAATGAAGGATTGGATTGCCAGTTATACGCTGGATAATAAGGCATCTGTGGCGATTTTGTTGGCGCTGGCGGAAACGGTAAAAAAGCCAGCAGTTGATGTTTATTTGGTGGCTTCTGCTAAAGAAGAAGTTGGCGCAATTGGCGCGATGTACTTTACCCAGAAGCAGCACGTAGATGCTTTGATTGCCTTGGAAATCTGCCCATTGTCGCCGGAATACCCAGTTGCAGACGGAGTAGCGCCAGTGCTGCTTTCTCAGGATGGCTATGGCATCTATGATGAAACGCTGAATTGGCAGATACGGCAAGTAGCGCAAAAGCTGTTTATTCCGGTGCAATTGGCGACGTTGAGTGGTTTTGGCAGCGATGCCTCAATTGCGATGAAGTTCGGTCATGTTGCTCGTGCAGCTTGTCTCTCCTTTGCCACACAAAACACGCACGGTTACGAGATTGCTCATTTGGGAGCGATCGCTAACTGCACCCATATCCTTTGCGCCTACTGCGAAACAGAATTTGCTAATAGCTATTGATCCCCGCAATTACCTACAATAAAGCTACCCATCCTGTGACAGATGTGAGCCACGTATGTCGAAAACTGTAGCCGACGTTATGAGCCGCGACCCTATTTTGGTGCGGACTGACACGCCTCTCAAAGAGGCTATCCAAATCCTGGCAGAACGACGCATCAGCGGTTTGCCAGTGGTGGATGAAAATGGAAAATTGGTGGGGGTAATCTCAGAAACCGACTTGATGTGGCAAGAAACCGGGGCGACTCCCCCCGCTTACATCATGTTTCTAGACAGTGTGATTTATCTGCAAAACCCAGGCACTTACGAACGAGAACTGCATAAGGCGCTGGGGCAAACAGTCGGGGAAGTAATGACCTCTGATGCAATTACAATTGCACCTGATAAATTCTTGCGGGAAGCCGCCGCGCTAATGCACGAGCGAAATGTGCGCCGTTTGCCAGTGATTGATCAATCAGAGCAAGTGATTGGCATCCTCACTCGTGGGGATATTGTGCGGGCAATGGCGGCAGAAATGTAGTACCTATCATTACTCACCCTAAGAGTAAGAAAGTAAAATCCCTACCCAACCTTTTAATCCAACCTTCAAACATCTACGACAACTAACAACAAATACTAATGAGCATTACCCCTGAGTCTGTTAAAGAATTGCTGGGTTCAGATAATTTTGGCGATCGCATCCGTGCGATTAACCAGTTGCGCCAGTTAGAAGTAGCGATCGCATTTGAACTAATTCAACCTGTTGTTACTGACAGCAATACCAGAGTTCGATATGCAGCTGTCAGCCAGATGGATACGCTGGGACACCAAGATTTAGAAAAAAGTTTAACAATATTACGCGATCGCCTCTTCAACGACCCTGAAGCCGACGTACAAGCTGCTGCTGCTGATGCGCTGGGAGCGCTGAAGCTAAAAGATGCCTTCTTAGACTTGCAGCAAGTTTACCAACAAAGCCCCGAATGGCTCGTCAAATTCAGTATTATTGCCGCCTTGGGGGAAATGGGCGACGAGCGAGCTTTTGACCTGTTACAAGAAGCCCTCACCTCCGATAACGACCTGGTACAAACAGCTGCTATTTCCTCACTAGGAGAACTAGGAGATCCGCGAGCAGTTTCCCTCATCGTTCCCTATGCTACCCATCCAGACTGGCAAATCCGCTACCGAGTAGTACACGCGCTCAACAGGTTAGGCGGCACAGAGGCACGCTCCACACTAGAAGCTTTGGCAAATGATCAAGTCGAGCAAGTAGCCGAAGAAGCCAAAACTTCTTTAAGATCCGTCTCCTAGCCTGTCTAATAGCGTTTGTAGTGTTGCCGATCAAGGAATCGATTTGAGCAAGCGTATACTAACCTAAAAAAGTTTATTTTCACACCTAGGGCGAAGCATTTACCAAGTTAACCAGCGCTTAATCTGCAAACTTGTGTACAAGTGCTTCGCCTGTTTTTGCGCCTATCCAATTAAGTATTTTCCCATAGAATTTTTTAATTACAGTTACTTGTCAAGCAAGTTTCTCAGTGTTTTCCGAAAAAATATGATTTGAGCATCAGTAATTTGACGGATATTTTTATTAGTTTTATTTATTCCTAAGCAAGGAAAATTGAAATAATTAAATATTGACTTATTTCATCCTCCTTTTACCCCAACTTTATAAAAATCTCCCGAAAGTACGAAACATCTTGAAGAGTAAGTGAAGTTACGTCCGCATTCTTGCCAACCTCTAGTAGTAACCCCTATAGTGAGAATAACAAAAGCAATCAAGCTTATTTACGCGACCTACTGAGTTGAGAATTCAAAGCTAGAGTGATCCCTTAGATAACTGAGTTTCGTCCATCAGGTGCTTAAGTAGTTTCCGACACAATCATCCTTAACACTCAAGCAACTTGCCCGGTTCTACTAAAAAATAGTCACTCAACTCAAACGCTAAATATGCGGAGATTGAAATCTTGAAAACCACCTCGATCCTCAAACAGAACCTCATGAAACTCAAACAAGCTTCAACTATCGTTGGTTTACTCGCTAGCAGCGCCCTCGCGCTCTCCGTAGCTCCCGCCCAAGCATTTAGCTTTAATTCCGGCACTGATTTGGGAGGCTGTGCGGCTGTTCCCCTGGAGAATCTCGGTAACAATACGGCTTCTGCTTCTGGTCTTTCTTCATGCACCACTGATGACGGCATTACACTTACAGCTGGTGCAACTAACCCGGTTTCCGGTGGTGCGAAACTGACCAAGAAAGAAGTTAATGGGGTCAAGGGTGTAGGTGTATACAACGATTCCAGCAAAGCAAATCTTGGAAGTCAGCAAGAAACTGACTTCGGCGAAACCCTCACCTTATCGGTTGAGAAACCTACAATATTTGAATCCCTCGATTTGTCTTTCCTGTACAAGAGAGGCGAGTTCGGCGACTTCCTCAACGAAGTTGCTCAAGTTACAGCAGGTGGGTTTACTGGAACCCTAAAGGTTCTTAGTGCTACTCAGGCTCAGTGGAACTGGAACGGTATAGAGCAGTTAGTCACCGCATTAAGCCCCTCTAATAAGTCTGGCGGCGGCTTGTACAGTATTCTGAATCCTTTCGGAACTACAGCAGTTTCCAGCATTGTATTGACATCTCCCCAGGAAGCTGGAACAAGTTACAGATACAGTGACTTTGCTCTAGCAGGAGCCAAAACAGCTTCAGCTTCCGTTCCTGAACCAACAACTCTTGCTGGTCTGGGACTTGTAGGTGGGTTGTTAGTTGCTTCTCGTCGTCGCAAACGTAGCCAAGCTAGCTAGTTTTTAATTCTCAAGCAAATTAAATATAATTGGGGTGAGAAGCAGAAGTATGTTTCTTGCCTTGATTTTTTGAGATTATTTCTCAAGCAAGCGAATCTAATGTAGGGTGATTGATTGACAAAACTCTATCGCCCTCACCCCCAATCCCTATCCCTCTGGGAGAGGGGAGCGAATCCGAATCTTGTTCCCTCTCCCTGTAAAAGAGGGCTAGGGTGAGGGCGGTTTGGGCAAGAGCTATCTTTGATTTATCAGTCAACCAGAGAAAGTAGGGTGGGAAGAAACCACCCTACTTTCTTGTCTTAAAAGATTGACTCCACAGGTAAAAAGGACTGATTAAACTACTCAGTGAAAACTCCATGTCACAAGCAGCAGCAATATCTGCTTTCTGAACTACTTGATACTTGACGAACAGGTAGATGAATTTCCGCAAATCGTTGATGATATAGATGGGAAAAGCAAAAGGTCTCTGCCAAACTTTTAGCCGAATCATGCGGATATGGTGTCGAGCTAAGCCAATCCCGCGTACAACAGAGATTAAGTAGTTTCGCTCCATTCGCCAATGGGGAATTTTATGAGCAATCTGCATCTGTGGGTTGTACCAAATCTCCCAACCACCATTCTGAATATATGAGAGCGCTTCTAGGTCTTCACTAGCTAACATGGATTCCCCCACTCTCCCCTTGAGAATAAGTTGGCTAGGTACATTTTCAAGCCATGCTTGCTGGCGGACGACTAATCCTGAACCAGGAGGCAAAATTTTGTTATAACGTTCATATATAAATGCTTTTGAGCCGCGATCTACAATTGCTAGAAAGCAGGCTACTTTCTCAAAATCTTCAGGAGGATTAACCTCAAAGTCACCCTTGATGCAACCGTTGTAGGCTCCAGCTTTTGGATGCTCCTGACCAAAACTATAAGCTACTGAAACCCATTCAGGGTTCGGTAAGTTATCGTCATCGAGAAACCCGATGAATCTGCCTTTAGCTTCGGTAACGGCTCGTTGTCTGGCAAATGCCAGTCCTTTTTGAGGTTCAAAACCGTAGGTTAATGGATACGCTGGACACCAGTTAGCTTGGTAGTCTTGAACAACTTTTGCTGTACGATCAGTACTATTGTTGTCGATTACAAGAATTTCCCAGGAAATCTGCTCTGTATGAATTTGCGATCGCAGTCTTTCCAAAACTTCTGGTAATCGGTTTTCTCCGTTGTGAGTACAGATTGCCACCGTAAAGTCAACCATTATGAAAAAATAACTGTTGTTTAACGGGAATTACACGATACAAAGCTTTCTGAACTCTACTATATTATAATCTGTTAACTATTAAGCCTGCCTACTTAGCTAAAAGTAATATTTTTTGAATTAAAATTAAATATATTTTTTACTTAAATTTTATTGGTTTATATTATTCGTTACGAATTAAACCAAAACCATCTACAATAAGTGCCAGCCAGCCTGACAGCGATATCAAAGCGTAGTGCCTCAACAAAAATCATACATATATGAATGTTTCCCCTCCTGAAAACCTTAAAGATATTCTGCATAAATCGTTGGCTAAACTAGAAAGATTTGAAGAGTGTGCCTTACTAGACTATCCTAACTACTTAAATCTAGGCGACCATCTCATATGGATGGGGACTATACTTTACTTAAATGATATTTTAAAGACAAAAATTAAATACGTCGCCAATCTTACAAATTTTTCTGGAGAAGCAATGGAAAAAGAGGCTGGAAATGCTCCTATTTTCCTCAGTGGGGGCGGTAATTTTGGCGATCTCTGGCCTAATATACAAAAGTTTCGAGAAAAAATAATTACTCAATACAAAGATAAACCAATTATAATTTTACCTCAAAGCATATACTTTGCTAATCCAGATAACTTAAAAAGGTCAGCAGAAGTCATTAACCAGCATCCAAATTTAATTTTATTTACTCGCGATAATTATAGTCATAAAATCGCTATTGAAAATTTATGTAACGCTCAGGTAATTAAAGCGCCTGACATGGCATTTGAAATGCTGGGAATGCCTGGGTTACAATTAAATTATAAACCTAAAGACTCAATATTATATCTCTACAGACAAGACAGAGAGCTGAATGAGAAATTTTCTCCAGATGCGATCGCTATACCAAATTTAGTTGTAGAAGACTGGGTTTCATTCAAGTGGGTGTATGGACATCCAGACTCTAAACTTAATCAAAGTATAGCTACACTTGTTCGAGAATTCTGGCAAAGAGGTTTAAAAACTCCTGACGACTGGATATCTCGGCAAAAATGGCAACAATCCCATCTATATATCTCGAAATTTAACGGGATGTATAATTCTGCTATTCATCGCAAATCGTGGAGTTTTATCCACAGTGGAATTTATCAATTTTATCAACATCGTCTAATTATTACCAATCGCTTGCACGGTCATATTCTTTGTATTATATTAGGCATTCCTCATATATTTTTGCCTAATTCTTATTACAAGAATGAAGGATTTTATGAGAGTTGGACTAAATTTATTCCTTTTTGCAGATTTGTTAAAGAACCAGGACAAATAAAATCTACTGCCAAAGAACTTATGGAACTATTTCCGAGAGGGATGTTATAGCTATTTTCAATTGGATGAGATACTAAGATTCGCTTGAGCCATAGGGAAACCCAACCTACAAGAGACTACAAAAGACTAGGGTTATACTAGATAGCTAATAATTAAATTATGAATGCTGTTATTTCTAAACCTGTACGCATAGCTATTCTGGCGAATCCGGCTGGCGGCGGGGGGATGACAAAGGTAGTAATAAATTTGTTAAAAGGGCTGGTTATACGAGGATATGTGCCAGATTTAGTATTAGATTTTGCCCTGGATAAACCATACATAAAAGATGTTCCAAAGCAGGTAAGAATAGTTGATTTAAAAACTAAAATTGCTTACAAAACGCAAAGTGCGATAAAACTTGTACCTCCTTTAGTACGTTATTTAAGGGAAGAAAAGCCGGATTTATTAATTTCTCACTTAGTGTTTACTAATGCAGTTGTTGCGATCGCGCGGAATTTAGCCTTCGTTCCGGTATGCTTAGCATTAGTCGAACACCTGCCCCTAGCCAATAGTAGCAGTTCGCTGCTAAGGATATTCAGGCGATCGCTTTACGCGCAAGCGGATGCAGTTATAGCTGTATCAAGAGGGATGGCGCAAGAGCTTGAAACATATTTAAGCATGAAACCGGGGACAGTGCAGGCGATTTACAACCCGGTTGTAGATCCCAATCTATTTCTAGATGCACAAGCACCTTTAGATCATCCTTGGTTTCAAGCAAATCAACCACCTGTGATATTAGCTGTTGGACGACTAACAACACAAAAAGATTTTCCAACTTTGCTTCATGCTTTTGCTCGTCTGCGGTTACAACAAAAGGTGCGGTTGTTAATTTTAGGAGAAGGCGAGTTGCGAAAAAATTTACAAGCTTTGGTTGTTCAGTTGGGTTTAGAAAACGATGTTTCTCTGCCGGGATTTGTGAAAAATCCTTATGCTTTTATGAGTCGGGCGGCTGCTTTTGTGCTGTCGTCTCGTTGGGAAGGTTTGCCAACAGTTTTGATTGAAGCGATCGCTTGTGGTTGTCAGGTGGTTTCCACAGACTGTCCGAATGGCCCTAGTGAGATTTTGGCACAGGGAAAATATGGTCGTTTGGTGCCAGTGGGAGATGTTACTGCATTAGCTCAAGCGATGCAACTTGCTCTAGAAAATCCAATTGATGCGCCCCAGTTGAGGAAGCGATCGCAAGACTTTAGCATAGAACGATCTGTGTCAGAGTATTTGCAGCTAATTGGTCAGTAATCATCAGTCCAATTCCCAATTCCCCATCTCCAATCCCCAATCCCCAGTCCCTAATCCCCAATCCCCTACAACAACCCTTCCAGTTCTATCGTTTCAATCAGCTGAAGACCTCGTGGATCTCCGACTCTCAAAAGTGCGGCTTTAGCATCTTCTCGGACACCCATTTCTTCATCTTCTGCGAATGCCTCAATCAAGGCATCAATGGTAGTACCGTAGACAGCATTAGAAGGCATTTCCCGGCACAGTTGTCCCAAAGACCAGGCACAGTTGCTGCGAACTGCGGCGATCGGGTCTTGCCTTAAGGCTTCAATTAGGCATGGAATTGATGCCACAATAGCCTCGTAGCCCAACCCAGCCATTTGAGCTAGTCCGCTAGCTGCCCACAAACGGACGGCAGAAATATCTGTTTTTAAGGCATCGGTGAGGGGTGCTAAGGAACGGCGATCGCGGCAATTTCCCAAAGCCCAGACTACGCCTTTGCGGACATAGCCGTTCCAATCAAGGGATAGCCGAGAAATCAATGGCTCTACGGCGGTGGGACTGGGATTGCGCCCCAAGCCATAAGCCGCACTCACCCGCACCAAGGGACAGGGGTCACTCAACAGGCGAATCAAATGGGGAATAGCTCGTTCATCCTGAAGTTCGCAAAAAGCTCGCGCCGCTAGCATCCGTTGCTGCGTTCCCGGTGCCTCCAGCAGCGCCAACATCGCCTCTGGATCTGGCTTAGCTTGTTCCAGGGCATCGAGCGGCTCTATTTTGTCCAGAGGGCTTTCTAGCTCGGTTTCTGGATCGAGTAAGCTTAGGTCATCATCGTCTTCATACATAACTCTATAAAGTATCACTACCGATCTAAATTCCTCTAGTGTCTATCAGCATTACCTGCTCTGGAGACGCACGAAAGTTAAGAAAACTAACATTATGAGTTTGTTACCCCGATCAAAAAGTTGAATTTGGTATAGTACACGACACCAAGAACCTTTAATTTTAATGCTAGATAACAGGGGGAGGAATGTGACAGAACACCTAGAGCCATATCGACGCATGGTTCGTTCCATGCGGTTTGTACCCGCACTTGGGCGACAATACGAATCGCACCAGTCACAGATGCCATCGCCGCCGCCGCTCAACTTTTCGTCGTCGGTGCCATCTACGGTGCCACCTGTACCGGAAGCAGCCCCCGATCCATCTGAACACGTTGCTGCCTTGGTGCGGGAGGCTGTCTCGAAACCAACAGTGCTTCCAGTCACCTATGTGATCGCAGAAAATATAGGCGATCGCATTAGCCGCATGACTACTCCTAAAAAGAAGCGATCGCCGGAAATTATAGCATTCAAAATTCCCCAACCTGACCCCAACTGGAAGCCTGCTACTACAGTGTCTGATTGGCAAAAGCCAGAAGACCTGAGCCATCAGGCTTCCTCGGCACCTGTCGGTGTTGAGGAAACACCAAAAGTTGAAGTTTCCCCGGTCGAAGCCGAAACACCAGATGCTGTCGGTGTTGAGGAAACAGCAAAAGTTGAAGTTTCCCCAGTCGAAGCCGAAACACCAGATGCTGTGGGTGTTGAGGAAACACCAAAAGTTGAAGTTTCCCCGGTCGAAGCCGAAACACCTGCGGCTGATCCAGTATCAGACCAATCAACAGAGGAAACTACGGCTGCGGATGCTGTTGTTGAAGAGATGCCTGAAACGCCCTCAGATGAACCCGGAGCAACCCAACAGCCTACTCTTTTAGACAAGGCGGCATCGGCAATTGAGGCAGTTTTATCTGTTTTCCAGAAGCCAGAAACCGACCAGAACGAGTCTGATGCTACTGTAGAATCCTCGCCGACCAAGGTGGAAGCCGAAACACCTGCCTCTGTATCTCCAGCATCAGAGGAACCGACTCAGGAGACTACTGCTGCGGATGCTGTTGTTCAGGAGGTGCCTGAAACGCCCTCAGATGAACCCGAAGCCACCCAACAGCCTACTCTTTTAGACCAAGCGGCATCGGCAATTGAGGCAGTTACGTCTGTTTTCCAGAACCCAGCCGCCGACCAGAACCAGTCTGCTGTCGCACCCTCACCCGCAGCCGACCAGAAAGCCGCAGAAAGTGAGATGCCTCAGATTACCTGTCCTAAATGCGGAGCCACTGAGGTCAGGAAAAATGGGCATTACAAGGAAAAGCAAAGGTACGTTTGCAAAGAGTGTGGTAAGCAGTTTATGCCTTCTGATTCTGTTGAGCCACAGCAGCCGCAGGCATCTTCTGTGAAATCTGATAAGCCATCTTCAGGAATTTCTCAGGCTAAAAAAGGGAAGAAACAGGCAAAAGGCTTCGGTCGCCCGAAAAGTTAATGCTAATTTGGTGTGAGTAGGCACCTCTATTTAAGGGTTCCCAGGCTGAGCCTGGGAACGAGGAATTTTTCTTTTTGGAGTATCTTCTTTAAAGTGGTTTGAGCATGCACAAAGACTGGGTTTGGTACCCAAGCTGGCGGTAAAGATTTAAAGCGGGTTGGTTGGTTTGAAAGACTTGTAGACCCATTTGGCGATCGCCTCTTGCTCTTGCCCAGTTTTCGGCACTATCTACCAAAGCTTTCCCTATACCACGACGACGGTGTTCTGGCAAGACGTAGAGCAAAAAAATGTGAGCATGGCGATCGCCTGTAACCTGATCTACGGCATTTCCCAGCCACAGACACGCTACAGGGGAAGGACGATCATCTTTAGGTTCAACCCACCACAGAGGCGTTTTGCTTGAAAAGTAACTTTCAACAGTCTCAGCTAGATGAGAAAAATCTTGCTGTTCCGGGAAAAGTTCCTGGTAAGTCAGCTGCATAAACTTCAGCAGCTTGGCTCGATCTAGCCCTGACCCTTCACGCAACCCGTAACCTGGAGGCAGCATTTAAGTTTAGGAGTCGCTTGGCAGCAAAAAGCTGACTGCTGCTGGCAACTGGGCTTTCTCCCGCTGGGGATTTACTTCCTCAATCGGTGCTGGTGCTGCCATATCTGATGGTAAAAATATCCTGGCGCTGACTGCTACCAGTGCAATCAAAAAGATAAATATTGCTAGGAATGGGGCAATGTATTCGCGAATGATAGCCATATTTGTAGCTGTAGGAGCGGGAGAATTTTCCGAAAACTAAATTGAAGAATTGTTAAGCTTTCTCATTCTATCCTACAACTAATAAGGTTCATCGTCTTGTTCGTCGAGTCCCAGTATTGACATATCTGGAATAGAACGAGGATTCCAGGGGGCAAACACTGGCAAAAGGACTAATCCAGGCAAGGCAGCGGCGATACTAATCAGGAAAAACAAAGGCCAACCAGTGACTTCTGCTAACCTACCTGCTGGAGCAACCAAAATATCACGGCTGACTGCCATCAAACTTGAGAGTAAAGCATACTGAGTTGCTGAGAAGCGCTGATTGCAAAGACTCATCAAAAATGCAACAAAAGCGGCATTTCCCAGTCCAGCACAAAAGTTTTCAATGTTGATGGTAAGTACCAATAACTGATAGTTTTTACCAACTTGTGCGAGTATCAAGTAAGCTAAATTGCTCACCGCTTGCAAACCGCCAAATACCCAAAGGGAGCGATTAACACCGATTTTGTTGAGAATGGCACCTCCGGCAAGAATGCCAACAATGCTCGCCAGTAGTCCCAAAGTGTTCTGAATCGTACCTACGTCTGTGGGACTGAAGTTTAACCCTGTCTTCTCTAACAAAAAGGGCGTAGACATATTATTAACTAGCGCGTCACCCAGCTTGTAGAGGACGATAAAAACTAGAATTAAAAGTCCTTGGAGTTGACCATTACGTTGAAAGAATTCGATAAATGGCAACCTCACGGCATCAGATAAAGAAGCGGGTGGGCGATCGCGTTCTATAGGTTCCGGTGCCAAAATCGCACTTACTAACCCAACTCCCATTAGCAGTGCCATCAACAAGTAAACCGTCCCCCAAGGCATTTTATATTTATCTGCCAAAACCAGCGCCAGACCACCAGTGATGAGCAAAGCAACGCGATATCCTAAAACAAAAATCGCTGCACCGGCTCCCATTTCCCGTTCTTCTAAAACATCAGTACGATAGGCATCGGCAGCGATGTCCTGAGTCGCACTGAAGAAGGCAATCAGCAAGGCATTAATGGCTAACAGTTGCAGGGCTTGCGATGGCTTTTGCAGAGCCATTGCTGCGATCGCTACCAACAACGCCCCTTGAGTCAGTACCAACCAGCCACGACGCCGCCCCAAAAACGGCGGTATAAAGCGGTCAAGTAAGGGCGACCAAATAAACTTGAGCGAGTAGGGCAAACCGACCAAGCTAAACAACCCAATCGCGCCCAAATTAACGTTTTCAACGGTCATCCAGGCTTGCAACGTCTTACTCGTTAAAAACAAAGGCAAACCTGATGAAAAGCCCAAAAACAACAGCGCTGCCATCTTGCGGCTTTGAAAAACTTTTAAAAAAGATTGGGTTTCTTTCACGACTGAAAAAGGCTCCTCACAATCTGATTAGTTATTAGTTAATAGTCTGTAGTCATTAGTCAGAAAAGAGTTATAAAGTTTAAAGCTTGAAACGTTGTCAGGTTATAACAACTTTCCAACTTTCCAACTCCAACGGACTAATGACTAAGAACTTAAAACTAATGGGTTATGACTCTTTTGTATTGTGTCATCATCCCATAGAGAGAAGCCTTTTCCGGAAAAGTAGCGCCTTGGTTAATGCGATCGCCTTCGAGAAGAGGATTTCGTAGTAGCTTCACAGCCGCGCCAGACACCTACTAACACACCCTGCACCTGAACCCTAGTTGCCTTCACCTTAATCGGGTCGTATTTGGGATTAGCTGGTTTAAGCGTAATCTGCTCTCCTTGACGGTGATAGCGTTTTAACGTTGTGCCAACTCCTTCCACTCGCGCCGCGACAATGGTGCCATTTTTTACCCGGTCTGGCTCTAGTACGGGTCGCATGATGACCATATCACCTTCGGCAATTTGGTCATCTATCATGCTGTCTCCCACCACGCGGAGAGCAAAATAATCTGGCTGACGGAATAAGTCAGATATATCCAGATGCTCTACAGTGTCGGTGAAGGGTTCTACAAGACCGCCAGCAGCGATCGCTCCCAAAACTGGCACTCCATTCCCACCAGAGCGGACAATCCTAATTGTGCGCGCTTTTCCCTCCGCCCAATCGATATAACCTTTCGCACGCAAATGTTCCAGGCGACTCTGAACTGGCGCTGGCGACTTTAGTTTCATTGCCAGCATCATCTGCCGAATTGAAGGCGCGTGTTGATGTTGACTAATGTAATCCACCAGCCAATCATAAAGTTGTTGCTGAGCATAAGTGAGAGATTCCATAAAACAAACTAACGGAATTAGTAATGTACGTCCTATAGAACATTCGTACTACTAAAACTTGCGTCTGTCTAGTAGTTAATCGCGTTTGCACAATTAGCAATTAGGAATGATTCCATTAGCTGCAATCAATCTGCGCCCAAGAGACTGACTAACAAAGCTTTTTGAGCGTGCATTCGATTTTCCGCCTGATCCCAAACCCGCGACTTTTCACCTTCCATCACCTTATCAGTAATTTCTTCTCCCCGATGAGCGGGTAAACAGTGCAGCACAATTGCACTAGAATCGGCAATACTCAACAGTTCATCGTTTACCTGGTAAGGTTGAAAAACTGGAATTCGAGCATTAGCTTCATCCTCTTGTCCCATACTTGCCCAGACATCGGTATAAAGCACGTGAGCGCCTTTAGCTGCTGCTTCAGGGTCGTTAGTAATTGTAACCTCAGCGCGATCGCCTGCAATTTTCTTTGCCTGCTCTACAATTGTCGCATCGGGTTGATACTCCTGTGGTGTCGCAATTCTTACATTCATCCCCACCAACGCGCCACCCAAAAGCAGCGAGTTAGCCATATTATTGCCATCTCCCAGATAAGTCAAAGTCAGCCCAGCCAGACTCCCAAAACACTCCTGAACTGTCAACAAATCAGCCAAAACCTGACAGGGATGCTCTAAATCCGACAAAGCATTAATAATCGGAATCTTGGCATAATTAGCAAAGGCTTGCAGATCCTCCTGCTTAAACGTCCGAATCGCCAGGATATCCAAATATCGATCCAACACCCGCGCCGTATCCGCCAACGGTTCCCCCCGGCTCACCTGAGTAACGTTAGGATTAAGGTCTATCACCTGACCGCCTAGTTGGTACATCGCCACCGAAAAGCTGACGCGAGTGCGTGTAGAAGCCTTGTAAAACAACAATCCCAGCACCTTATTGCATCGCAGATTCACTGTATGGGACTTCAGTCCAGCTGCCAGATGCAAAAGTTCTTTAATTTCCTCAGCACTGAGGTCTGCCAGGCTCAGTAAATCTCGTCCTTTCAATGCTTCCATGTTTATACCCGATGATTAAAGTGAAATACGTAGCAGGAGCGTCTGTCACAGAACCGGCTTCGGTGAGTACCAACGTATCGCGCCGTCTTGACTCAGCTTGGTGTTATTTATACCGTTTTAAAACCCTACCAGATTTTTATCGAATCAGTTCTGTGAGTCTCTGGTTAAGAGTCTCTGGCTGGGAATGCTGAGAATTGGTTAGTGTCAGCGGTGCTGTTTCTAGTTGTTGAGGGATCGCGTCCCTAAGGCGCATTCTCCGTCTCTTACTCATAACGAGAAAAACAATCCAAAATCCATAGCGAAGACGCATCTGCCCAAAAATTCTGACCTCCGCAAAATCCCAAATCGATTGACTGAGGAATATAAAATACAAGAAAGACAAAATCAACCACAATAAAGGCGTTGCTACAGTTCCGATTAGCTTGAGTTTCTACCATCAACAAAAAACCGCCCTAATCTTCAGCTTATTTACCTTGGTAAAAAAAATGGTTGCAATAATTAACAAACTATAATGTTGTCGATTAGGTCTGTTACGCATAAAATTTTTAATATATCAATTTAATAATTTCAGTTTATTTACTAAGCTGTTGTGCATTCAAGAGGACTAAATATAGGCTGGCAAAAGAGGTTTTTTTTTCGCAACAGCGGACAATAAAAACCGGACGCAGCAGAAAAAACCTTGGTGAATATGACAATTAAAATACGTGACAGCTTATACCAGGCTAGTTTTGAAACCTAATTATACTTTTCAAATAATTCTAAATTTTATGGGATAGCGTTATGAGATTTCCCTTTGCTTTGAAGATAGGAATGGCTATCTCGATTCTGTCGGTAGGACTTACTAGCACTAGCGTCTATTTTTATTATGCTAAAACCAAACAGATTGTTTTAAATCAAATGGCAGAACGGCTTAGAGATGTAGGCCGTTCTGCTGCCTTTTTAGTTGATGATGAAGACAAAAAAAAGATTCAACGGCTAAGTTTGGCTATCGAGCGAGATTCTCTTCCCATAGAAGAGATAATTACCCAGCTAAAACCAGGAGATACTGCCGAATCATTGCCACCGGAGATTGCCCAAAAATATATGCAGTCTCAGGACTTCCAAGACATTATGCAAGTCTTGAAAAACATTCAAAAAAGTAGCAGTGAAAAAGTATATCCTCTGACATTTTTTAAGGAATTAACAGAAGATACATCTGATATACCGTTAATAAAATCAACTTCTCTTATAGTTAAAGTAGGGAAATCACAAAATGGTAATGTAGTAAAGTTTATTGCCGATACCGATCGCGAAGAAAGCCAAGACAAAAAAGGAAAAATTATTGGTCAGTTATACGCAACTAAGCAAGAAGAACTGCAAAAAGCTTTTGATGGGAAACCACAAGCCGGAAAAAAGTTTTACACAGATAGATGGGGACAATTCCTGACAGCAGCTATTCCGATTAAAGATGAAGATGGGAAAGTCATCGCAGTTATGGGATTAGAGTACGACGGGAGAATCGAAGCAAATCAGGTACAAAGATTGCGCTATATCTATCTTAGTATTATTAGTAGTAGTTTTCTTCTTTCACTGTTAATAGCATTTTTACTGGCGCGTTGGCTGGGACACCCGATTGATAAATTACGCGAAGGCGCGGAAAAAGTACGCGATCGCAACTTTGACATATTTATTGATGTTCAAAGCAAAGACGAGTTGGGACTGCTAGCGGATGCCTTTAATTCGATGGTAGCTGAAATCCACGATTACGCCCAAAATCTAGAATTAAAAAATAAAACATTGTTACAAATAAATCAACTCAAAGATGAGTTTCTAATCAATACTTCCCACGAACTGGAAACACCTTTAGATGGAATAATCGGCATTGCCGAGTCTATGCTAGATGGAGCCGCTGGGCAGCTATCAGAAATCCAAAAGCAAAATTTATACATGATTGTACAAAGCAGTCAACGACTGGCAAACATGGTAAATGATATTGTTGATTTAGAAAAACTAAAGCACAAAACGCTGGAACTGAAAATCAAACCTGTGGGAATGCGAGAAGTCACCGATATTGTTTTAGCACTCTCCAAACCCCTCACAGCAAACAAATCTTTGCACTTAATTAATCAAATCGATCCAGCCGTCCCACTGGTAGAAGCTGACGAAAATCGAGTGCAGCAAATTTTGTATAATCTAGTCTGCAATGCGATTAAATTTACACAATCCGGTGTTATAGAAGTTTCAGCTTCATTACGGGCTGGGGATAGGGGATTGGTGATTGGTTCGATTCTTCCCCAGTCCCCAGTCCCCAGTCCCCAGTCCCTAATGCTAGCTATTACAGTTTCTGATACTGGTATCGGTATCCCAGAAAATAAACTGGAGAAAATTTTTGATGCTTTTGAATTTGCCGAAGAATCTACAAATAAACGTTATTTGGGAACGGGCATCCGCCTTGCCGTTACAAAACAACTGGTAGAGTTGCATAGTGGTACAATTCGCGTAGATTCCACTGTAGGGAAAGGTTCGCGGTTTACCTTTACTCTGCCACTGTCTCAAGTTGAGTCTACACGGAACCTAGACCCTAAGCCAACGGAACAGCTTAGCATAGGAAACAAGAATGAATCCCTAAACGGGGGCGAAACTCCATTCACAAATTACCAGCAAGAGGCAAACAGTGTTTACAAACTGCGTACCACCGCCAAGGGAATACCCATAGGGTTGCTGGCGTTGAGGCAAGTAGCTAATGAGTGGGAAAATTCTTCAAATTTGCCTTTTCCCTATTGCCCCTTGCCTGCCAAAAGTGAAACTTCTATTGCTTCTTCCCCTAAAAAGAAAGTCTCTTCCAGCAATTTTACCATCCTGATTGTGGAGGACGATCCGGTTAATCTTCTGATACTTACTAACTATTTATCTTTAGAAAATTATACTGTTTTTCAAGCTAGCGATGGTATAGAAGCACTAGAAGTAATTGAAAAGGGTTTGAAGCCTGACCTGATATTGCTAGATGTAGTGATGCCAAAAATGTCTGGTTTTGAAGTTTGCAAAACACTTCGCAAAACCTTTCCTGCTAATGAATTGCCAATTTTTATTGTCACAGCTGCTAATACGGTTTCAAATGTGATTGAAATATTTGAATCTGGCGCTAATGATTATTTAGTCAAACCTGTGGCAAAAAATGAGTTGTTAGCTAGAATTAAGACTCATATTGAACTTTCTAAAATTAATATTGCTTACAGGCGATTTGTCCCCCATGAATTTATCAGGTTATTGGGAGAAGAAAGTATTGTTAATGTTCAACTTGGCGACCAAGTACAGAAAGAAATGACAATTCTGTTTTCTGATATTCGCGCCTTTACCACTCTTTCTGAGGGAATGTCTCCCAAAGAAAATTTTAATTTTATTAATTCTTACTTGAGTCGAGTTAGCCCGGTTATTCGTCAGAATAACGGCTTTATTGATAAATATATTGGAGATGCAGTGATGGCGCTTTTTCCACAAAGCGCTGAAGACGCTTTGCAAGCAGCTATTGAAATGCAAAAACAGGTGAGTCTATATAATGTAGAACTCATAAAAAACGCTTCTCCGCCCATAGCCATCGGTATTGGCATCCATAGCGGTACTTTGATGCTGGGTACGATTGGAGATGAACAGCGTATGGAAGGAACGGTGATTTCCGATGCGGTGAATCTGGCTTCTCGCCTAGAAGATTTGACCAAAGTTTACGGAGCTTCTATTATTATTAGTGAAAAGACTTTGCTTGGTTTGGAAGATCCCACAAAATATAATTATAGGTTTTTAGACAGGGTTAATATTAAAGGGCGCAAAGATTTATCGCCAGTTTTTGAGGTTTTTGATAGTAATTCTGCGGAAATAAGAGAGTTGAAGAGCGGAACCAGAAGCCATTTTGAATTTGGCATTCATCTTTATTACAGTAAAAAGTTTGCTGAAGCAGAGCAAGTTTTTAGCAATGTTTTAGAGCAAAATAACCAAGATAAAGCGGCTAGATTATATGTTAAACGTTGTCAAAGATTGCAAAAGCGGGGAACAGATGAAGGATGGCACGGGGTTGAGCCTTTTGATGAGGAATTTTAGGGACGGCTATCCACTCAAGCCGGGACAGTCTTTGGTAGGACTCTCGCCTTGCAGGGGAGGGCAGTTTCAGCCTCGATTTGAGGCGAGGCGGAGTCCCCGGGTTGGCATTCCCAAGCAGAGCCTGGGAACGAGAAAGTTTATTTTATCTTTAGCGTTAGCAATACCTGCAATAATTGCGGCGATGCCTAGCCGCGTGTTGGGAGCTGAGCAAATATTTATTTCTTATGGCCCTTTGCAATTGACTCTGCCAGTTTCGGCTTTGGAAGTGTATGCCAGGGAAGGCAAAATTAATGATGATTTAGCTTTTTATGCTAGATATATAAAGCCGGAACAGCTGGCGCAGTTACGAAATATTTTGCTGACTCGCGCTGATGTGAGTCCTGTAGCTGTAGCACAATTTCTCTACACGCCGCAGGGAGAAGTGATACTGCGACGGGTGGGCGAGGTTATCCAAACGAAAGCTTTTCAACCGGGTTTTTATGCGATTCGAGCGGCTTTGATTCAAGCTGCGGCCGATCCGGAAGGCTTGACGCTGCTGAATGTGCTGCGGAATTTTCCGACTTACGCGGTTCGGATCAATTCAGAGCGTGGCTTTGAGATTCTTGGCGATTTGACAAATGCGATTCGGGAAACGCAGGTAGCGATCGCATCTGTGGAACAGCAAGCGATCGCTGAAGCAGCAACTACGCCATCAGATCAGAGCATATCTGCGCCGTTACCAATGGCGACATCGTTAAATTCCAGCCAAGGGCAGGATTTGCAACAACAAGGCCCTCTGAAATGGGAAAAGCAAACACTGCTTCTTAATGACTTTAGCCGCTCTCGCGCTTACGCGGTTGATGTTTACCTACCCCAACTCAGCGGACGTTCAGCACCCGTAATTGTGATTTCCCACGGATTGGGAAATGACCGCACTTCGTTTGCTTATTTAGCTGAACACTTGGCATCCTACGGCTTTGCGGTTGCTGTACCGGAGCATCCAGGTAGTAATGCTGAACGAGTGCGAGAGTTATTTAGCGGGCTTGCTAATGAGGCGGGCCCTCCTTCTGAGGCGGTTGACCGACCTCTGGATGTAAAGTATTTGCTGGATCAACTGGGAGCAACGTATCAAGGGCGAATCAATTTGCAACAGGTTGGTGTTATGGGCCAGTCTTTTGGAGGTTATACGGCTTTGGCACTGGCTGGGGCAGAAATTAATTTTGAGCAACTGCAAAAAGATTGTCCGGTGTTGAATGAGACTTTGAATCTGTCGCTGTTGCTTCAGTGTCGGGCAATCAAGCTGCCCCCAGTTGATTATAATTTGCAGGACGGGCGAGTGAAAGCTGCGATCGCTATTAACCCTGTTACTAGCACAATCTTTGGACAATCTGAGCTTGCTGATATCAAAGTTCCGGTGATGTTAGTTGCCAGCAGCAATGATACTGTCACTCCACCCTTAGCAGAACAGATTCTTCCCTTTACTTGGCTGACTACACCAGACAAGTATCTGGTTCTACTTAAACAGGGAACCCACTTTTCTACTATGGCAGAATCAGTTGCCAATGGTGGTGTGATCCCGATTCCGGTATCAGTTATTGGGCCAGATCCGAAAATAGCTTTTAACTATATGAAACTATTGAGCCTTGCCTTTTTTAAAACACACGTTGCTGGAGAGCAAGATTATCAGCGTTACCTGAATGCTCAATATGCTCAATCTATTAGTCAAGATGTGTTGCCTTTGAGTTTACTTCAATCGCTGACGGCAGAACAGTTGAATATGAGAATTAACAGGCAACAGAGAACAGAAAATAGGGTTTCTCCAACTCCACAGGCAACACCTTAGAATTTATAAATTGCCCAGCGAATGGAGTCACGCGGCTATACAGACAAAACCTGCTTGTGCGGGTTATAAAGTCCGCCTACGCAGACTTCGTTTGTGTAACCGCAATTTCTAATCGCCGCATACTTTACTTTTATAGGATTATTTTGTGCAAGGTTTTTTAAATTTAAACAAGCCAACTGAATTTACTTCTCACGATTGCGTTGCTAAAGTGCGAAAACTCTTGCGCCTCAAGCGGGTGGGACATGGGGGAACTTTAGATCCTGCTGCTACGGGGGTCTTACCAATTGCGCTGGGAAAAGCAACGCGACTGTTGCAATATTTGCGGTCAGATAAGGCTTATTGGGGAACGATTCGGCTGGGCGTGAGGACAACGACTGATGATTTGGAAGGGGAAATCATTAGCGCTGAACCTGTACGGGAATTAACTTTAGAACAGGTGAAAGCAGCCCTTGGGCAATTTGTGGGAAAGATTGAACAAATACCACCCAGGTATAGTGCGATTCAAATTGATGGAAAACGACTTTACGATTTGGCAAGAACGGGGGAAATAATAGATGTTCCAGCACGACAAGTTGAAGTTTACAAGATAGAAATTTTGGAATGGCGACTCGGCGATTTTCCAGAATTGGATGTAGCGATCGCGTGTGGTGCTGGAACTTATATTAGAGCGATCGCTCGCGATTTAGGAACATCTCTCAACATCGGCGGTACTCTTGCCGCTTTGACTCGCACTTCCAGTAGCGGCTTCCACCTAACAGATAGCCTAACTTTTGAGGAATTAGAAGCACAGCTAAAATTAGAAACCTTTAACCCGATTCCAGCAGTAGCAGCGCTGTCCCATCTTTCCACCCTCACCTTATCAGCAAAAGACGCTAAAGCATGGTGCCAAGGACAACGTGTTTTTCCTCCAGATGCGCCTATTAGTGATGGCGCACTGCGGGTTCATGATGAAGATGGGCGCTTTTTAGGCATTGGTTGTTTAGGGGCAACAGATGCTGGCTATCTGCTAATTTCCCAGATGGTTTTTGAGCCAATATCGTAGAGAATTGGTAGTAATAATATAGCAATTAAAATTCATTTATGAATCTCTTTCTTCTTTCTTCCTCTGCGTCTAGGCGGGTTGTCAAAAAAAGTATCTTTCCCAAATCAAATAGAATTGCCCTATCAATAAAAACATCATTAATTTCTTGCGCCATCGTTACCAGTGTTTTTTCCAGTATAAATAAAGCTTCTGCTCAAGATAATCAATCATTTGCGGAATTGAGTCAGCAAACCATTAGCAGATTAAACGGTAACTGTCAGGGTTCCACGCAGCTTAAGTATCAATCCCAAATTTTAACATCACCCGATAGCTTGAAATCCGTTTATATTAATATGATTTTGAGGAGGGTGGGTCAGTACAGAAGCCGCAATACCAATGAGTTTTTAATAAAATGTAATTCTAATATTGCAGAAAAGATTGCCGAAGAATTAGTAATTGAAAACGCCGATGGCTCAGTTCAAAGAAAGCTGACGGCGGCTTTGGGATTGTCAGAAAGATTGCAAAATTACTATGTTGTCGCCAATCCTGTTTCTTTTTCACCTGACAACAGATATTTGATTGTCCGGCTAGATGTTTTTGATGGTTTAAATAAATCGTGGGTTAATCATATAATATTGGATACGCTCAATAATTATAGTGTTTTAGCATTTTCTAATTGCAACGGATTTGAAAGTAATTCCTATTTAGGATTTATTTCTTCTTCAGAAGTAGTTTTTGCCTGCGAGAATACCAGCGAACCGGGGCCGATTGAGGTAGTTGATTTAACTAAGCGATCGCGTCAGAAAATTTCCACCAATAGCAATTCCAAAGAATTATTAAAAATCCTTGACCAAGTTCGCTCCTATGGTTTGGTTTCTGCTGAATTTGTCATTGTGAATGAGCAGCAATTTCCTCCAAGATAGTTATTAGCCTGACAATAAACAACTGACAAAAACATGACGCAGCAAGTAAAACCCTATGGTTCTTGGAAATCTCCCATCACCTCAGACTTGATGGTTTCGGAAACGATAGGATTGGGGCAAATTGCCATAGATGGCGAAGATGTGTACTGGATTGAGGGGCGACCTGCGGAAGCTGGACGGACTGTAATTGTGCGCCGTACCCCCGACGGACAAACCATTGATATTGCGCCACCTCCCTTTAATGTCCGCACCCGCGTCAACGAATACGGCGGCGGTGCTTACTGCGTCGCTGATGGTATCGTGTATTTTTCCAACTTCGCGGATCAGCGCCTTTATCGCCTGATTCCCGGTTCCCAACCGCAACCTCTGACACCGGAGGCTAAAATGAGCTATGCGGATGCAATAATTGACCGACAACGAAACCGTCTGTATGCTGTGCGAGAAGACCACACGGGCGAGGGTCAAGAAGCTGTCAACACCTTAGTTAGCATCAATTTGGAAAATGGGGAAGATGTGCGGGTGTTGGTTTCTGGCAATGATTTTTACTCGTCGCCGCGCCTGAAACCAGATGGTTCTCAACTTGCTTGGTTAACTTGGAACCACCCGAATATGCCTTGGGATGGTACTGAATTATGGGTAGCCCAAATTAACCTAGATGGTTCCTTGGGGGAATCTCAGTTGGTGGCTGGTGGTGCGGATGAATCGATTTTTCAGCCAGAGTGGTCGCCAGATGGCATTTTACACTTTGTTAGCGATCGCAGTGGCTGGTGGAATCTTTACAAAAAAGCCTCCGTTGAAGGCGAAGGGTTGGGGTTAACTGAACCTTTGTGCGAAATGGAGGCGGAATTTGGACTTCCTCAATGGATTTTTGGGATGTCCACTTATGCTTTTGAATCTGCTAATCGCATCATCTGTACTTACACGCAGCAGGGAATTTGGCATTTAGCGAGTCTCGACACGACGACCGGAAAACTACAGCAAATTGAAACGCCTTACACTGAGATTACTTCTTTAAAAGCTGTTGCTGGTCGTGTTGCGTTCATTGCTGGTTCGCCAACAGAATTTAGTTCTATTGTTCAGCTGGATTTGACTACTGGGCAGAGGTCGGTGTTGCGGCGTTCTAGTAAGCTGGAAATTGATACTGGGTATTTGTCCATTGCACAACCGATTGAATTTCCGACGGAAAATGGGTTAACAGCATACAGCTTCTACTATCCGCCCAAAAACCACGACTTTATGGCACCAGAAGGCGAATTACCGCCCTTAGTGGTGAAAAGTCACGGTGGCCCGACAGCAGCAACTTCTAGCCAGTTAAATTTACGGATTCAATACTGGACAAGTCGCGGCTTTGCGTACCTGGATGTAAATTATGGTGGTAGCACTGGCTATGGAAGGGCTTATCATCAGCGTTTAGATGGGCTGTGGGGTATTGTGGATGTGGATGATTGCGTCAATGGGGCGAAATATCTTTCCGAAAAAGGTTTGGTGGATGAAAATCGGATGGCGATCGCAGGCGGTAGCGCTGGGGGTTACACTACACTTTGCGCCTTAACTTTCCGCGATGTCTTCAAGGCGGGTGCGAGTTATTACGGTGTCAGCGACTTAGAAGCACTCTTAAGAGATACCCACAAATTTGAATCGCGCTACTTCGATCGCTTGATTGGGCCATACCCAGAACAGCAAGATATTTATCACGACCGATCGCCTATCCACTTCACAGATAAGTTATCATGTCCGATTATTTTCTTCCAAGGGCTTGAGGATAAAGTTGTCCCGCCCAACCAAGCAGAGATGATGGTTGATGTGTTGCGTTCCAAGGGTTTACCCGTTGCTTATGTCGCTTTCGAGGGCGAACAGCATGGTTTCCGCCGCGCCGAGAATATCAAACGTGTCATCGATGGAGAGTTTTACTTTTATTCCCGCGTCTTTGGGTTTGAGTTAGCCCATCCGGTAGAACCAATAGCGATCGCTAATTTGTAAAAATGAATAGTGAGTATATTGGCATCGAGAGGGGACACTATGACAGACGAACCAATTTTCAGAATTACCGAAGAGTTATTTCAGACACTTGTCGAATTCCAGCAGGAAATAGAAGAAAGTGGAGACGAGCCACCCAAAATTAGCATAGAATCTCTTGAGCGTGCTTACTTAGCTGAAAGTCCTAATAACACAGACGATTAAAAAGCAGTAGGGTGGGATGAAAACCCACCCTACTAAATTTGAATAAAAATGCGCCTCTAACTCACAATGTTATTAACATAATATGTAAGATAAAATCTTTTCTCCCCAACCAGCAAAGGAAGATTATGTCTCCTCTGTATCCCGACGAAGAAGATCAAGATGATTTCCGCCTCATACCCCCCCACCGTCGCGAGACAACATGGACTGGTAAGCTACGGAAATTTCACAGTCAATTCGACAGCAGCATCCGCGCTAAGTTTCGGGATTGTCTATTTCGAGAAATAGAAGAAGGCGGGGTAGTCACTTTCCAAATCCTTTGCCCTAATGAAGCGGTACAAAAACGCCTTATCCAGAAAAAACAGAAAATTGGCAACACGGTTAGATGGATCTGGCTGCAAAAAATTGACCGTTTGGCAATATGTGTAGATAATGGAGGATTGCAATGCCAAGTATTTTCCCTCCAGAAATATCTGATTGAATAGTAAATGCAGAAAAAGCTGAAATATCCTCACCTTGTCGGTTCCAAATGGACAGCCCAACAAAAAACGTGGGGTTGGAGACACTTCCAAGTAGTTAATCGGAAAAACCAAGGCAAGTTTGTGTTTGCCGAAATGGTGGCTTCCTGCGACCCCAATGTGCGTTTCTGGACTAACGCCAAAATTTTGAAAAATCCTTCTGAGTGGCAAGCAGGTTGGCAAACCTTACACGAAATGAGGGAAACTGAAGAAATAATGGGAGAGTATTGAGGAGTTAGTTTTTATTTTTGAGTTATAAATTAGAGAATTGGAAGTTAAGAATTTTAAATTCTTAGTTGTTACTCCTAAGTTCTAATTTTTAGCTCAAAACTCAGACTTTTAAAAAAAAATAGTAATTATGACTGCCGTTTCTCTCCAAAACGTCCACAAATTTTACAACAAAGTTCCCGTCGTCAACGACCTCTCCTTTACCATTGAATCTGGAGAAATGTTTGGCTTACTCGGCCCTAATGGTGCGGGTAAATCTACTACAATTCGGATGCTAACAACGCTCACAAAACCCAGCGATGGACGAGTTGAGGTAGCAGGTTATGATGTGGTGCGCCAACCGTTGCAGGTAAAGCAAAATATCGGCGTAGTGTTGCAACAAACCAGCGTGGATATGGATTTAACCGTGTGGGAAAATATGGAACTGCACGGAAGAATGCACCACATTCCCACGAAGAAGCGTCAGCAGGACATTGACCGATGGCTGGAGTATGTGGAGTTGAACCAGAGGCGAGATAGTTTGGTGAAAACCCTCTCCGGCGGGATGAAGCGACGGTTGCAAATTGCGAGGTCGCTGTTACATGAACCGAAGATTTTGTTTTTGGATGAACCAACGGTAGGACTAGATCCGCAAACCCGCCGCCGCCTCTGGGAAATTATTCTGGATTTGAATAAGCAGGGGATGACGATGCTTTTGACGACGCATTATATGGATGAGGTGGAATATTTATGCGATCGCATCGGGATTATGGATGCTGGTAAACTGATAGAACTTGGCACCCTGGAGGAGCTACGCTCTAAACATGGTGAAGGGTTGGTGATGAAACAAGTAGGCGATCGCTTAGAATATCAGTTCTTCCCCAACTTAGAACAAGCTAACGCCTACCTTGACACCGCACCCAACAAAACTGGTATGATGGTTCGCCCCTCCAACTTAGAAGATATTTTTGTCGAACTCACCGGACGCCAACTAGACTGATTTTTTGTCAGTTGGCAACGGACAATTGACTAATGATGATGCCTAGCCTCGCTACGAAAATTGAAGCTATTCTCTACCTCAAAGGTAAACCCGTCTCTATTGCCGAAATTGCCGAGTATGCAGGATGCGATCGCGATGATGCTGAAGATTCGATTATTCAGCTTATGACCGATTACGCCCACCGTGACAGCGCCCTGGAAGTAGTTGAAACACCTGAAGGCTACACCTTGCAATTGCGATCGCCTTTTCAATCCTTAGTCGAGACTTTAGTGCCGCTAGACTTAGGAATAGGCGCATTGAGGACATTAGCAGCGATCGCCCTAAAAGGTTCCATCACCCAATCTGAGTTAGTAGACTTGCGCGGATCGGGAGCATATCAGCACGTTCAGGAACTCGTTGAGTTCGGTTTTGTCACCAAACGCCGACAAGATGATGGGCGTTCCTACTGGCTACAGGTGACAGAAAAATTTCATCAGTATTTTGAAGTGGAACAACTTCCCCAACTCAGTCAGCTGGATGTCCCTACAGCCGTAAAGAATGACGAATTTAGGTAGTAATGCGCCGCTGAATACTTTGGCGCGCTACCAGAACACTGTGCACCCTACGCCTGAGAGTTGCTACGTCTTTTTTGAGCCAAAAATCTCTCCATCGACTTAGACAATCCGCGCTAAAGTACGACGTTGCAAAACAACACAATCGTATAAAGTAGATAAAAGCCAATGAAATCCTTAGAAAATTCCAATGGTATTCAACCCCGATTTGCTCAATGGCGAACCTGAAGATACACAAGTCAATCAGTTGCTGAAATATATTCAGCACCAACCTCCTGAAGTTTTAGCGCGGGTTGCTAAATCCGTCACTCCTGAAATTAAGCAAATTATCTCCCAGAACGTTCAAGGGCTGGTGGGAATGCTACCTTCAGAAAATTTTCAGGTACAAATTACCACCGACAGAGAAAATTTAGCAGGTTTATTGGCATCAGCGATGATGACTGGCTATTTCTTGCGCCAGATAGAACAACGCATGGAGTTAGAGGAAACGTTGACTGGATCTTCTACTTTGCCTAAGAAATCTTCCGGCGGCGAAAAATCCGCTGATTAAACCCAATCAATTAGCGATAGTAAGCGAATAGCTGCTTTTAGCAGCATCTAGCAGCGATCGCGCTTCTATCTAAATTAAGGGTGCTATTTTTTTTTGAGGTGCTAACAAACAGCTAGCGCCAAGGGTTTTTTCTAGGCTAAAGCCATCGCCCTATTGTGGACGTAGGCCGCTTACTATTTCAATTCAGCCCCCAGCAGCAAAGGCACTCAAAATCAACACAGAGAGTAAAATCCCAGGAGTGAGCATCAACACTAACGTTAACAGTTCATTCGGGGTCATCTTCTAACACACTACCAACGCTAATTTATCTGATTGCTATCCTAGCACGGCAGAAATTTTAGGGAGAGTAAACCCGATAAAGAATGATGTCAAATATTAAGGATAAAGCTGGCTTGCTGATGGAAAGCCTTGTCCAATTTTGCAGGTAAATAGAAATTATATACATTTAATATTCAATAATTTAAAAATTTTTTATTTTATTTTAATTTTGGTATTTCTAATAGTTAATACCGGAGAATCCCAATACTTGTAAAAACGGCGAATAAAATTCGTCTCCTAGATTTGCACGCATTGAGATGCTCCCATCGGGATTTTGTGCTATACGCGATCGCTTACTGGATATCCCTACCCGATGTCTATGCTTGTTAAGTAATTGCACCTATACCAGTAGGCATAACTTGGACTGGATGTAAATATTTTATCTATAAGAATTTGCAATTCTTAAAACTTATTGTTAAATTGCAGAGAATATTATAAAAAGTCGCAGCCAGCCATGACTAACTTTTTCGGAATTATTCCCTCGCCGCCACCAATCGCCGCCCAGTCTCGCGTGTTTGATCTCAAAGCGCGACTGGACTGGGGCGAACCAGCGCTAACGATTATTGATGTAAGCGATCGCAGCTTTTTCAACATCTGCCATATCATGGGAGCTATCCCCATACCGATGAACGAATTGGTAAACCGCGCCCTATCTAGTTTAGAACTAGGTCGCGATATCTACGTATACGGCGAAACCGACGACGAAACAGCAGCAGCAGCTACAAAACTGCGTGCGGCTGGGTTTGAAAATGTGTCTGAACTTAGAGGCGGTGTAGCGGCGTGGAAGGCGGTTGGCTATCCAGTAGAAAGAAATCTATCTATAGATGTTTAAGCCTGACTAGAAAAGAACACTGCTATATCAGTGTTCAAAAATATCTTTATATTGCAGTAAATCTAGAGCTACTATAGTGGGCAAACACTTAAAGCACTCTTGGGCAATTTCCCAACGTTCTTCTCGTCGCAGCATAGCAATAAGTTTCTGCCGCACGCTCACTAGGTAACGCACATCATTCGCAGCATAGCGCAGTTGAGCCTCAGAAAGATTCTCTGCATTACCCCAGTCGGAACTTTGAGAACTTTTATCAAGTTCCACCTTTTCTAATTCTTGCACCAATTCCTTAAGACCGTGGCGGGGGGAATAGGTTCTAGCAAGTTTGCTGGCGATTTTTGTGCAGAAGATCGGCTGAACGTGGATGCCGAGATGATAACGCAGCTGGGCGACATCAAAACGAGCAAAGTGGAAGATTTTCAGGACGCTTTGGGCTTCCATTAGCTTTTTTAAATTGGGTGCGTCTGTTTGTCCTTTGGCAATTTGCACCACTGTTACTCTATCTTTAGAGTCGCACAGCTGCACCAGACACAAGCGATCGCGCTGCGGTAACAATCCCATTGTTTCCGTATCCACAGCGATCGCTTCCTCTTGCAGATACTCAGAAAGTATATTGTCGGGAAGGTCGCGATCGCAAACCTGAAAATCTTCCAATTTCCTCTCCTTACACCATTACTGAATTAAACCCAGCCAATTCCATTACCCGCGTTTGATAAAAATCTGCGTCAAGTAATACTCGCCCTTAGCATTCTGGACAACACCAATCCCAGTTAAATTAAAATCACCTTTAATATTTTTCAGATGACCGGGACTTTTTATCCAACCCTGAACCGCTTGGGTAGCCGGATCGCTGTAGCCTTGATTGTACGCCACATTCTCCGCCGCACTGCGATAGTTTATCGACGTGCCAATTTCCTTTACTCGCCCTTCAAAACCATCGTGACTAAAGGCAACTGTACCATTTGCCATTGCTTGACTGTGCGCCTTCGCCTCTTTGCTGATTTCAGCATTCAGAGTTAAGGGGGGCAAATTCTGGGACTTGCGATACTGATTTATCTGTTCGTGAACAGACTGTTCCAAGGTTGTGTAGGAACCAGAATTTGAGGTTGGTTGAGTCGCAGGCGTACTGGGTGGCGGCTGATTATTGAAGATATCGCAGCCACTCAGCCCAGCAGCCAGAAAAAGCATTCCCAAGGCTATCCGTGCGGATAATGGCATTACTTTTCTAGCGATTCCGTGTCTTTGAGCAACTTCGCGACTGTTTGCACATCCTTGTCACCGCGCCCAGAACAGTTGATGATAATGCGGGGATTGCCACTTAGTTGAGAGCAAAGAGTATCGAGGTATGCGATCGCGTGCGACGTTTCCAGCGCCGGAATAATCCCCTCCAACTGAGACATTCGCTTAAACGCTTCCAGCGCCTCAGCATCAGTCACACTATAATATTCTGCCCGACCTGCATCCTTGAGATAACTATGCTCCGGGCCAACACCAGGATAATCTAGCCCAGCGCTAATCGAATGCGCCTCCACAACCTGACCATCCTCATCTTGCAGCAAATAGCTCATCGCGCCGTGCAATACACCAACCCGCCCTTTTGTCAAGGTCGCCGCGTGTTTTTCTGTATTCACACCCTCACCAGCAGCCTCCACACCAATCAGCCGCACGCTAGGCTCATTCACAAACTCGTGAAATAGTCCCATTGCATTCGAGCCGCCGCCGACACAAGCTAGGAGAATATCCGGCAACCCGCCCCATTTTTCCATCGCTTGAGCGCGAGTTTCCTGACCAATTACCCTATGGAAATCTCGCACCATCATCGGGTAAGGATGCGGCCCCGCCACCGAACCCAAGATGTAATGAGTAGTTTCTACATTCGTCACCCAGTCCCGAATTGCTTCCGACGTGGCATCTTTGAGCGTTCCCGTCCCCGCTGCCACCGGGCGAACTTCCGCCCCCATCAGCCGCATCCGAAACACGTTCAGGGCTTGCCGTTCCATATCGTGAACGCCCATGTAGATGATGCAATCTAGTCCAAACCGGGCGCAAACCGTAGCTGTAGCGACGCCGTGCTGACCAGCACCCGTTTCGGCAATAATGCGTTGCTTGCCCATCCGCTTTGCCAACAATGCCTGAGCCAAAGCATTGTTAATTTTATGAGCGCCCGTGTGGTTCAAATCTTCTCGCTTCAGATAGATTTGCGGCCCCGTACCGTCTGGCTTAGCATAATGAGAAGTCAGGCGCTCGGCAAAGTAAAGCGGGCTTGGTCGTCCCACATAATCCCGCAACAGTTCTGTGAGTTCTTGTTGGAAAGCTGGATCTTTGCGATATTCCTCAAAAGCAGCTTCTAGCTCTAAGAGCGCAGGCATCAGTGTTTCCGGCACGTACTTGCCGCCAAAACGTCCAAATCTTCCTAGCGCATCGGGTTGTTGTGCAGAGGCGTTGGCACTTTCTTGAGGATTAGGAGAAATGGGAGTACGTGTCACAGTTATTAAAGGGAATCACAGCATAAACTTCATTATAGTTGTAGGGTGGGCAAAAAAAGGCTCTGATGCAAAAGGTAAAAGGTAAAAAATAATTCTCGATTTTTCCCTTTTTCCTTCTCAACCCCCACTGTACTTAATGGTTAAAGAACCTCATTCCTAACTGCGATGTCCTCTTCTAACCGCAAATCCTCCGATTCCCAAACATCTGCTCAAAAGCGCGTTGTCTACTCGGAATTTGGCAACGGCGATAATTCTGCTGCTTTTGAAAGGCCAATTGCCGAATTACCCTCAAATCAGCAAAATCTGAAAGTTCAGGCTTCTCGTAAAGGGCGCAAGGGAAAAACTGTGACGGTGATTAGTGGCTTTCAGGTGAAACCTGAAACTCTAGAAGCTCTCCTGAAGCAGCTAAAAACTCAGTGTGGCACTGGTGGCACTGTTAAAGATAATACTCTGGAAATTCAGGGCGATCATACGCAGAAACTCGTTGAAATTCTGACTAAATTAGGCTATAAAGCCAAAATTAGTGGCGGCTGATTTACTTAATTATATAAATTCAGGTGGTGGATAGAAGTTAGTAGCGATCGCTACTAACTTCTACCTGCATACCAATTTTTTTGCGTTTATTAAAAAATATTAAAATAATTCTAATTATTTAGGTATTTCATGGTAACTTTGCGAGTAAAACAGCTTGGGAGCTGCTTAAAATCGGTATTTTCTCTGTTTCATTTTCCATCGCATCAGTATAAATATCTAATTAGGGAATTTACCTGTTCCTGCTAATTAAAAAAGGTATTTTTTGTATTTTAATAACCATGAATGTTCCAGACAATGCGGAACTGCTACAATTGCTGGCGGAACACACCCCAGCAGCGATCGCGATATTCGACCGCGATATGCGTTACCTGATAACCAGTCGTCGCTGGCTAACAGATTATGGCTTAACTAACCAAGATATCATCGGTCGCTCTCATTACGAAGTCTTTCCCGAAATTCCCGATCGTTGGAAGCAGATCCACCAGCGCAGTTTGGCAGGAGAAGTCCAAAAGTGCGAAGCAGATCCCTTTCCCCGTGCTGATGGAACAATTGACTGGGTGAATTGGGAACTGCATCCTTGGCGGCAATCTTCGGGTGAAATCGGTGGCATTTTGATGATGACACAGGTAATTACTGAAAGTCCTGCTGTTAAAACGGTTAATAATAGCACAGAAGCAGCGCTAAAACAGGCAAAGGAAGCGTTAGAAATTATTGTTAAGGAGCGTAGTGCTGAACTCAACAATGCTATTGATCAATTGCAAGTTGAAATTGCCCAACGGGCGCGGGTAGAGGAAGCACTAAAAGAGAGCGAACAGCGACTACAGGCAATTTTGGATAACTCCCCAGCCTTAATCTATCTGAAAGATACGCAAGGACGATACCTTTTGGTCAACCGCCAATGCGAAGCTGTGTTCCACATCAACAAAGAAGAGTTAAAAGGTAAAACTGATTACGATATTTTCCCCAAGGAAACAGCAGACACATTTCGATATAACGACCAAAACGTGCTAGCAGCCAAAACTCCAATGGAGTTGGAGGAAGTTGTGCAAGATGACATTCACACTTACCTGACGCTGAATCCCCTCTGCGACGAGAACGGTGTTCCCTACGCTCTGTGCGGCATTTCCACCGATATAACAGAACGCAAAGCTGTTGAGGAAGAATTAATCAAAGAAAGGAACTTCAGCCGCACCCTGATGGAAGCGTGTCCGGCTTTTTTTGTCACACTAAGCGCAGATGGAAAGGTTCAGATGATGAACCCAGCGATGCTAAACGCATTGGGCTACACCTTAGAGGAGGTAGTGGGTAAAGATTACTTGTCGATGTTCGTCCCCGAAGCTGAGCAGGCGGGAGTTTTAGAGACTTTAGAGTGTCTCCTAAACTTTCGTGGATCAAACGTACATACCAACGAGGTACTAACCAAGACGGGTGAAAAGCGGTTGGTAGAGTGGCATGGTACGTTGGTGTTTAAAGAGACAGGCGAGGATGGCTGTCCCACAGTTGACTTTTTTATGGCGGTAGGGATTGACATTAGCGATCGCCAACAAGCTCTTGATGCACTTCGAGAAAGCGAGGAGCAATTTCGATTCACCTTTGAGCAAGCAGCTGTTGGCATCTGCCATATTTCTTTAGATGGACATTGGCTGTTTGTCAATCAAAAAGTTTGCCATCTGCTGGGTTACACCCAAGAAGAACTAAAGGCGCTTACCTTTGGGGATGTCACCCACCCGGATGACCTCAATAGCGATTTGGAATACATTCGCCAGCTGCTGGCTGGGGAGATTCAAAGTTATTCGATCCAGAAGCGTTACATCCGCAAAGATGGTTCCCTCGCCTGGGCGCAGCTAACTCCGATGCTGGTGCGCGAGGAGTCTGGCAAACCCAAATATTTTATTACCGTTATTCAAGACATTAGCTCGCGCATTGCCTTAGAAAAAGAATTAGCCTTACGCCAAGCTCGCTTTGATGCCTTTTTCTGTAGTGCAACGGCTGGATTAGCTATAGTAGATGACCAGCTGCGGTTTGTGCAGATCAACGAAATGCTGGCAGAAATCAATGGAATACCAGCAACAGACCATATCGGGAAGACTTTCTCAGACATCCTCCCCGAACTGGCACCAATTTTAGAAGCTACCTATAGGCAGGTTTTGACCACTGGCAAACCAATTCTTAACCTGGAAATCAGCGGTGAAACCCCACAACAACCAGGCGTAGAGCGATATTGCATGTGTTCTTATTTCCCCTTACCTGGGCAAGATGGCACGCTTATAGGTGTTGGTGCAGTGATCTTAGAAATTAGCGATCGCAAACGCGCAGAGGAAGCATTGCAAAAGAGCGAATCTAGAAATCGTGCCTTGATCCAAGCGCTTCCAGATTTGTTATTTCGCATGAGCTTTGATGGTACTTATCTCGACTTCCACGCGCCGACAGAAGATTCGCTCTTAATGCCTCCCAGCTTATTTATGGGCAAAAAGATATATGAGGTGATGCCCCCAGAGGTAGCTGAGTTTACGATGCAAAATCTTTTAAAAGCGATCGCTACTGGCGAAGCTCAAGTTTATGAGTATCAGATGCAGACGATGGACGGCAAAATGCGCGATTACGAAGCTCGGTATGCCGTCAGTGGGGAAACTGAAGTCCTGGTAATTGTGCGCGACATTACCGACAAAAAAGCCGTCGAACAAGCCTTAAAAACATCGGAAGCTCAATTGCGAGAACAGGCGCAACAGTTAGAAAAAACTTTGCGAGAATTGCAGAAAACCCAATTCCAGCTGATTCAATCAGAAAAAATGTCTTCTCTCGGTCAGCTAGTAGCAGGTGTAGCTCACGAAATTAACAACCCGGTAAGCTTCATCTATGGCAACATCACCCCCGCCACTGAATACGCGGAAGATTTGCTGCGTCTGCTGCAACTTTATCAAGAACAATATCCCAATCCCACCCCAGAAATCACAGAAGAAATACAAGCTATCGACTTGGATTTTCTCAAAGGAGACTTTCCCAAAGTTCTCTCTTCAATGAAAATGGGAGCTACGCGCATCTGCGACATCGTTCTGTCATTACGAACTTTCTCCCGCCTCGACGAAGCCGAAATGAAAGAGGTAGATATCCACGAAGGTATCGAAAGTACGCTGATGATTCTGGAAAATCGCCTGCGAGTTCAACCAAATCGTCCCGAAATCCAAGTAATCAAAACTTATGGTAATCTGCCGAAAGTTGACTGCTACGCCGGACAACTCAATCAGGTATTTATGAATATTATTAGTAATGCTATTGATGCCTTGGAAATCGGGACTAGGGACTGGGGACTAGGGACTGGGGAAAGAAGAATAGACCAGGAAGAAGAAGCCTTCTCCTCCTTATCCTCAGTTCCTACGATTCGGATTTGTACTGAAGTGCGAGGTAGCAATCATGTATCGATTCGGATTGCAGACAATGGTTCGGGGATAAACGAAGAAGTACGACGACGAATTTTTGATCCCTTCTATACCACAAAACCTATCGGCAAAGGCACTGGTTTAGGATTGTCGATTAGTTACCAAATAGTAGTCGAGAAACATTCTGGATCTTTGCGCTGTTTTTCTCAGATGGGGAAAGGTACGGAATTTGTTATTAAAATTCCCTTCCATCAGCTTGAGTGTTAGTTATAAGGCAATATAGTTCACTTAGAAGCTCAAAATCTCAAATCTGCGATTTGTTGGGTGAGGTGACTCAAACGCCACACACCAAGGCACCTCACCCAACAAATGCTTCTGATTGTTAGGTTTAAAGTCTGAAATCTAATGTTTTATGGGAATATCTTTAGGGACTCTACAACCCATATATCTCTTCAAAGTTCTGAAGGTTTTAGCGGCAAAGACACTGTAAAACAAGTTTGATTTGCACTACTTTCCAGCTGAATCGTACCTCCTAAAAGCGCCACTCGCTTTTGCACCAGCGCCAGTCCTAATCCAGTTCCACCCTGCTTCCAAGGATCGGTGCTGGGGATGCGGTAGAATTTCTCAAAAATCCGCTCCCTCTCGCTTGCTGGAATTTCCACCCCAGTATTATTCACGCTCACTTCTATTCTTGCTTGTGCGGCACGAGCTGTGACGATAATCTTTTCTTGAGTTGGCGTGTACTTGCAGGCATTGGTCAGCAACTCGCTTAAAATTCGCCCTAAACTGGCGTGGTCGCAAACTAAGGGAGGCAGTTCCGGCTCGATGTTAATTTCTAAGTTTAGCTGGCGTTCTTGAGTTTGCTGAACAAAAGGCTCGATAACTTTGGGAAGCCATTCGAGCATTTCAATTGTTGTCAGCACTAGGGGTTGAACTTCAGTATCAAGTTTTTGCCATTCCAAGAGGTCATTAACTAGGTTAATTTCTCGTTCGCATTCGTTATGTAAAATATGGAAGTAGCGAGCTACTTTGTTTCTTTTTGCCGGTGGCTTGGATAGCTCTGCGAATAATCCGTGGTCTTTATTCAAGGCAATGCCTAACATCTGAATTGCCATTTTCATGTTAGCGACAGGCGATCGCAATTCATGAGGAACGGTACTTAAGAAGTCATCTTTGAGGCGAGTGAGTTTTTCCAGTTCTACTACTTGGCTTCGGGTTGCTTGGTAAAGTCGAGCTTGGCGAATTGCGATCGCGCACCCAGAAGCGACTTGCTGCGCTAATCTGATTTCCAACTCGTTGAAACCATCCTCGTGCCGCTTGTATAACCACAGATCCCCCAACACCCCTTGGTTATCAAAAATCGGACAAGCTAAGATAGCCACTTGTCCGCGAATCCCTGGCACTAAGTAACAAAACTGGAAATACTGACCTTGCAACAATTGAGTATCTTCGGCAAACAAGTGGGCAATTGATACGACTTCCCCTAGAGCGGACGGCAATCCTATTGTGTACTCATGGGTAATAGTCGCCGTGTGATCAGCATTGTATAAAGCTGTATCGCAGCCTTCAACACCCAGCACCAGAGTTAATTCCTGTACGGCGGTTTGCAAAATCTGGTTTTCATCGAGAGTATCTCGCAATTTGTCGGTAATAAGTTTAAGCATTGCTTCAAACTTGAGCGCCTGTTGTAGCGCCCAAGTGCGACGCAAGAGCGTTTGGCGAAGTAACATATTGTGGGGCGCTTGGCACTCTGTTACATCCGCTAGTTCGCCTTCCGGTTCTAGGGATTCTGCAAGCAAGTTTTCTAAATCTTCTTGGACGCACTCCAGCTTTCTTTGGTTAAGACAAACCACCGGATTGTATTTAGTCTCAGTAATATCTTGCAGGAACCAGCGCAACCCTACCACTTGATGAGGTTGCTGCACTTGGCGCACTGGCTCCACACTTAATACACCAGTAAACAGTTCGCCTTGGGCTTTGGCTAAGCCGATTTCCCAATTTTTGACAACCGCCCCTTGTTGCAATGCGCTAAGCTGAGCATGAAAGTCACCACGAGCATCGGCGGCGACAAACTCCACTAAAGAGTTACCCAGCAGGCACTCCTGAGAATTGTCCAACAATTGTGCTGCTGTCCGATTGGCTTCTAGAATTACCCCTTGTGGATTTGTCACCAGGTAGCCAATATCATTACTCGACGCGATCGCTACTATTGGATCATCGGAATCCGCTTGACGATGTAACTCCCGATCAGATTGATAATGCTGTCCCTGTGCGACGAGTTCTACACGAGTGTTGGTAGCCAATCTTCTTTGGCGTACCTGGTAGCGCAGTTGTTCTGTCACCACTGGCATTTCTTGCAGTTGGCTGGATAATTTCTCCAGAACTTCCACTATCGGCTGCTTTTGCGGCTCCGATAACTCTTGGGCATACTGCCACAACTCCTGCAAGCGTTGTTGGGAATCCTCAAAGAGCTGGTCAAGGTCATTTATCATTGCACCCCTCACTCGCTTGAACCAGGCTGCTCTAACAGCAGAATTACTCATAAAAATGACCGTTCGAGTTAACCGGATATCCTGAAATGATATCCAATGCGATCGCTACCTTAATTTGTCAACAGGATAACTTCATATTTTGCGATCGCGCCACTAAACTAAAATGCCGACGCTCTACCAGCGAAAAAGTTCATTATTATAACTAATATTCATATTTTTTTACTTCACCAGCTATGCACAACATTTATTTTATGGCATCGCTCGGCTGCCGGGCATTTAATTTAGCTCCAATAAGCGCCCGAAGGGAAAAGCAACAACTGGCTTTTACAGTTTTTAATTTCTAATTTCTTATTTTTAATTGCTTAGAGCCGCTTTTCTATCTCAATAGAGATGGCTCAGCCCAGTATCGATGCTACTCTTGAGAAGTATCAACCATAACTCTTATACGGAGGCTATTATGGATTTTTTCCGCATACTCATAGCCATTTTTATTCCACCTCTTGGAGTTTTCTTGCAAGTAGGGATTGGCACAGACTTTTGGATTAATCTCGTCTTGACTTTCCTAGGTTATATACCAGGGATTATCCATGCAATATGGGTTATTGTCAGAAAATAGCCATAATTCCTGCTTTTTCCTAACATTTGCATACCCACAATAAAACAAAAAAGGAGCCTTAAACAATCAGGCTCCTTAAATTAAGTTTAATTTCCAGCCAGGAAGGAAACTTAATCAACCGCACCAGGTAGTTTTGGTGCCACTAAAGCTTGAGAATACAGAGGCGCTTGTTTTTGGGCAACCAGCGTCAGCACATTACGTGCCTGCGCTGCAACTGCAACAGTCTTAACATCATAGGTTTGAGTCGCCACCTTGGGATACAAACCAATTCCGATGATGGGAATTAACAAGCAAGCAGTGATAAACACTTCACGAGGCTTAGCATCCATCGCTACTAATGTCGCCAATTCTGGATTAGACTGCCCGTAGAATACTTGACGCAGCAAATCCAGTAAATACATTGGTGTAAGAATCAATCCCACCGCCGCCAACAGCACCACCACAACTTTGAAAATGGGGCTGTAAACATCGCTTGTCGTCAAGCCTAAAAATACCGTCAGTTCGCCCACAAAACCGCTCATTCCCGGTAACGCGAGGGAAGCCATCGAACCCACTGTGAACAAGGCAAACACCTTCGGCATTTGTTTGGCAAGTCCCCCCATTTTTTCCATCATCAAGCTGTGGGTGCGGTCGTAGGTAACGCCTGAGAGGAAGAATAAGGCCGCCGCAATTAAGCCGTGGGAAACCATTTGCAGCACCGCACCATTCAAACCCAAATCTGTGAACGAGGCGATACCAATCAGCACAAAGCCCATGTGGGAAATTGAAGAATAAGCCAACCGCCGTTTGAGATTGGTTTGGGCAAAAGCGGTCAAAGCGCCGTAGATAATGTTAACCATGCCCAGAATTACTAGCACTGGCGCGAAGTAAGCATGGGCATTAGGTAGCATTTCCATGTTCATGCGAATCAGCGCATAACCGCCCATTTTCAGCAACACCCCAGCCAAAATCATCGAAACGGGGGCGGAAGCTTCGCCGTGGGCATCTGGTAGCCAAGTGTGCAGGGGGAAAATCGGCAGTTTGACACCAAAGGCAATCAAGAATCCAGCATAAGCAGCTAATTCTAATGCTTTGGGATAATGCTTGGCTGCTAGCGCCGCCATGTCAAAGGTGACTGTATCGCCTGAAAATGCCATCAAGAAGGCTGATACCAGAATGAATACAGACGCCAAGGCGGTGTAGAGGATAAACTTGGTGGCTGCATATCGGCGCTTTTCTCCGCCCCAGATGGAGATCAGTAGGTAGACTGGCACTAATTCCAGTTCCCACATCATGAAGAATAAGAGCATATCCTGGGCGGCAAAGACACCAATCTGGGCGCTTAACATCACCAGCATCAGGAAGTAAAACAAGCGTGGCTTTTTGGTAACTTTCCAACCCGCAAATATAGCTAGGGTAGTGACTAGGCCAGTTAAGACAATTAGTGGCATTGACAACCCATCGACCGCCATTGACCAGTTCAGTCCCAGTTGTGGCACCCAGGCGTAGTTTTCTACCAGTTGAAAGCCTGGGTTATTTAGGTCGTAGTGATACCAAAAGGCATAAACCATCAGGGCAAAGTCTACCAACGCTACCCCAAGGGCGTACCAGCGAACAGTTTTGCCTTCTTTATCAGGTAGTACCGGGATGGCAAAAGAAGCTAATAGGGGCAGCAGAACAATAGTGGTTATCCACGGGAATTGTGCGTTCATTATCTAGAACCTACGCAAGGTTGAGGGGTATAGCAGGGGTTTCAGGTTGCGTATGGCAGGTACTTGCTTTGGCTACCTGTACTTGTCCCGTAAAATTTTCCTTAATTGACTGAACTAAAAAGTGACGTCTTAGGAATAAATACTTACAATATGAATATATACCTTAAATAACTAAAGTAACAAGCTGTTAATTTAAATAAATTTATGTTAAGCATCGAGGGATAAAAAAAAGACGTGCGTGTTGACACCCCAGACCTCCGAACTTCTATGCTCTGCATGGGAATTCCTTAACGCAAACTCTGTATCCATTACAGGGTGAGCATTCTGATGAAGTGGTGTATGGGAGTAAAGCCTAGAGCTTCTATGTATGCGTTCCCAGTCAGAGACTAGGAACGAGGCAAATGTGATATTTAGGAAGGTCAACCGTTAGCATCACAAAGAACAGGCTTTCCTGTAGATATAGCCTGTTCAATAATATCGGCAGCTCGACGAACTCCTCCAGCACGGTGAATTGCTGCTTGTAACCTGGTAGCATTCTGCTTGTAAGAATCTTGAGTCATCACCCCTTGTATAGCTGCTCGTAACTTGGGAACGCTCAACCGAGACAACTGCACAACTTCCCCACAACCCGTCCAAGCTATACGCGCTGCTACTCCCGGCTGATCGTTGGCAATCGGAATCGCTACCATTGGCACGCCATTACTCAAAGATTCCAAAGTAGTATTCATGCCTGCATGGGTAATCGTCAGGGCGGCTTTTTGTAGTAACTCTAGTTGGGGTGCATATTCTACAACCAAGGGAGAACCAGGCAGTTCTGGGAGCGATTCTGGGGTAGTTGAACCACCCAGAGAAAGCACTAACTGAGCATCTAATCCCTCACAAGCTGCGGCAATATCGCGGAAAATATCCAGCAGGCGATTTTGTACAGTTCCCATAGAGGCGTAAATTAAGGGTTTTCCCGTTAACTTTTCCAAGGGAAAAGATACAGGTTCTCGGCTGGCTGGATTGTGGTATGGGCCAGTAAAATGAAAGACTTTAGGTAAATGCTGCCTTGGGAAGTCAAACTCAGCTGGCTGTTGACTCAACTGCGCTAGTTGGGAGTATTGATCGTTCGAGTGAACGTAGAGGGGTAAATTCCACCTTTGGCGATACTCGCTTATCACGTCCCGGACTGGCTTAGTGATGCGATTGAATAGATTGTAAGCTGCTTTGTTCCGCAGACGCGCCCACAATGCAGTGTTATAACTCCAAGGTGAAGAAAATGGGGGAACGCTGTCTTCTTGATTAACCATCATGGCGCTGCACACAGTAATGAAGGGAATCTCTAGAAATTCTGCTACCGTCCCTCCCCCATATGAAATTTGGTCTACTAACAATGCTTCTACACCTGCTGTTTTAAGGGCTGCCGGAGCCTCCCGAAGCAGCATAGCAGCACTCTGTTGGATCAGACTGATGGTATAGCGCAAGGCAGCGAGTCCGCTTAGTTTCCCCAATTCTCCCAAAGCTTGCTTAGTTATCCCCTGTGGGAACTCGGATTCTCCAATTGCCCAAAAGTCCAATCCGGCTGCAAGTGTCTTGGGTTGGGCATCGTCAATCCCGAAGAGAGTGACGCGATGACCGCGAGAAAGCAGTTCGCGTCCTAAAGTGGTTATTGGGTTGAGGTGTCCTGTTGCTGTAGGACAGATGATGCCATAGTGAGTCATATCAAATAGTGGTAATTGGTAATTTGTATTAGCTACTCATCTGTTGCAGCACTTGTTTTATCACATCCCGTGGCACCTGGTCGGTTACAATTGCTGCTCCAATTTGCGTCGGGAGGACAAAGCGCACTTTTCCGGCTTTAACTTTTTTATCGGTCGAGAGAGCGTCTACAATTGCTTCAATATCTAGTCCTGGTGGTAAGGCGGTAGGTAATCCGGCTTTTTGGATTAAGGCGTTTTGACGCTCTGAGGCTACCTTATCCCACATCTGTAGGTTTACGGCAATTTCACCCGCCGCTACCATGCCAATAGCTACAGCTTCACCGTGATTAACTACGCGGTATTCGGTTAAGCTTTCGACTGCATGACCGATGGTGTGACCGTAGTTGAGAATTGCTCTGAGTCCAGCTTCTTTTTCATCTTTGCTTACTACATCAGCTTTAGCTTGGCAAGAGCGAGTCAGGATTTCTTGTAATAATCCTGGGTCTAGATTGTCCAGACAGTCGAGATATTGCGATCGCTCCATCTGAGAAAATAATTCTGCATCCCAGATAATCCCGTACTTAATAACTTCTGCGATTCCAGCCCGAAACTCGCGCACAGGCAAAGTTTTCAGCACTTCTGGATCTATTAAAACTTCTCGCGGTTGATGGAAAGCACCAATTAAATTTTTCCCTTGGGGATGATTAACTCCCGTTTTCCCGCCAATTGACGCATCAACCATCGCCAACAGCGTTGTCGGTACTTGCACAAAGTTAATCCCGCGCAGCCAACTGGCAGATGCAAAGCCAGTCATATCGCCAATCACGCCACCGCCCAAAGCTACCATAGTTGAGGAACGTTCTAAACGATTTTCTAAGGCAGCGTCGTAGATTTTTTGTAGTGAGTCGAGAGTTTTGTAGCTTTCGCCAGCTGGGAGCGTAATTTGTGCGACTTCAAAACCAGCTTCCTTGAGGGATGCGATCGCCACTTCCCCATAATATTGAAAAATTACCGGGTTAGAAACGACTAATACCTTCTTACCCAGGTTTAGCGAGATGATTCTGTTGCCGAGTTTTGCCAGATTGCCAGATGCGATCGCAATCTCGTAAGATTCCTGTGGTAAATTAACCCCAATAACCGATTCCATAAGTCTTCCCCATCAAAGAGCGATCGCTTGTCGGCTGTATTCTACTCCAGTTGATGATTCAATAGTTCATAGTCGATATTAGGTTAACGCGAAAAATGGATATCTCTGCTGCGATCGCTTACATTTTGATTTTGGGTGCTGCCTTTGGTGCAGCTTTAGCGCTATTTTTCGGTCTTCGCGCCATCAAGCTAATTTAACAAGGATGGATTGGGGATTGGGGACTAGGGACTAGGGACTGGGTAAGATTCTTTCCAATTCCCAATCCCCAATCCCCAATCCCTATTTTCCTGAGACTGTCAGCTGTTGCAAATTTCGCTTCTTACTTTCTACTTGATTGTCAGTAGCTAGACGCGCCATCTGGATTGTTTTTGGGAAAACTCCTACCAACTGAGCCAAAATGTCATCCGGCATTTGCGTAGTTGCTTCGGGGCCAAAGTATCTCTCAAATAGCCTTAAAATCGCCACGGCACGGTGCAACGGTACGCAATGCTCAATTGCTTTTTGATTCAAGCGAATCCATTGCTGCCGGATGACATAAGCTTTTTGACGTTCTGCAAGAGACTCTGGGTAAACCACAGACGGATTGCCGATGGGGATTACCCGACGGCAATTGATATCAAACAAACTGCCCACAGCTGCGCCTGGGCCTGCCATTTCCGCATGATGCCGATGGCAGATGATTATAGCACTGCCGGGAAACCCGTTGACCTTAAGCAGTTGCCCACTCTTCAACTGATTTAAGATTTCTGTGGGTTGAGCGATCGCGATGGGGACGAGAGCTTTGTCTGGCATCGTAGGTCACAGAATCTTCAATTTTAAGTTTTATACATTTCTTTATATACGGAAGTGATTAAAACTGTGTGAGGGGTGTGATACCCATCTTTCTTTTAAGTGATCTTCCTCACAATATTTTTGTCACAAGCACAGTACGTGTGCAAGAAATTTAGTTAGCAAGGGAATTATGCCGCCCAACCTGTACTCGTCTCTACATGATGCCGAGGACGCGCGAAAAACTATGCTTGTGTTCTCTCTCTGATTAAGTTCGTCTGGCGGCATCCAAGAGCGCCTGAAATTACTCTATGGTCGCCAGAGGTAATATTGCTGTTTTAGCGTTCTGGTTGAGGAGCAGTTTGCCTGTAGCACTGACACTAAAATCTTTTCCGGGTGTGAATCCTTTGCCAATCAACTGCTTGCAGACAGCGACTGAAGTAATTCTGCGGATTTCTTGCATCACATCGCTAGGAATCAGATGTTTTATAGTCCAGATAACTGATTCGGTGTCAAACCACATCAAACGCTCAATACTCACCAGCATCACACCAGCTACATCTTCAAGCGTCATCTGAGTTTTGAGATTGGCAATTAGGTCTTCCCCTATCTGGCTGTTACGGGTCATCATTGCCGCAGCCATCTTGCCAATTTCTTGTTCCAACTCTAAACAGTTCATTTCTGCCATTTGAGTTTTCTTCCTGATTGTTTTCGCAGTTCTGCCAAGTATACCCAAAGAAAGACGTAAATATTCCGTTAGATGGATGTAAAGAAAAGTTTTTTTTCTAAAATTATATGAACCCTGTTTATCACTCGACCTAAAAAAGCAAACAGTCGCCTTTAACGGGAGAAGCGATCGCTTAGTGCATAGATTGGCATAAATCTCAAAGCTTCCTGACCGAGAAGGGAATTGGGAATTGGGAATTGGGAATTGGGGAAAAAGTCTTACCCAGCCCCCAGTCCCCAGTCCCCAGTCCCCAGTCCCCAGTCCCCAGTCCCCAGCCCCCAGTCCCCAGCCCCCTTAGCTAAAAAAAAACCCCTGAATAGGGGTAGTTGTTGTCTCTACTGGTGAATACTTATCGATGTTGAGTCCCAGGTACTGTGGAGTAAGTCTAATCTGGGTTCTTAATCAACATCACTTGTAAAATCTGGACAATGGAACAAACTCATAGCAGTCTTCTTACAGGAAGTGGGTATTGGCGTGTTCTACACGGTCAATGCTGACGATTCCGAAAATCTGTAACCGTTGAGTGCGACGCGAGTGTTGAGTGCGTACAACTCAACTGACGAATACTGTGAGAACTGTCTAGCGAGAACCGAATTGCCGTGTTGGGAAATTGTCGTCAGATTTTTCTATCTTTTCGATTGCTGTCAAACCGATGTATGAAGCCGCCAGCAGCAATCCTGCTGAAACTAGATAGGCGTTTTCAATAATCCGGAGTGCTGTTTCAAAAGTAATGTAGGTAGTCATTGGTTCGTCTTTTCAGCTTTGGGCTGTTGTTTATCTTCCCTTATTACTCCACACCTTGGCTATGAATTTCCTCAGAAAGATCACTAGATTCTGCTTCAACCCAAAAAATTTCCCCGTAATTATACGGCTACGACTTGACCGCCTGAAAAGTAAAGGTAATATAAGGTAACTACAAAAACCGTAAAAACACTGAGATTGACTACCAGGGGAGTGCTTTCCTAAAGCAGCATCGAAGAGAAGCTTTGCACTTTTATACCATCTCGTTACTAGCTTTCGCCTCAAAACAAAATGTTCCCAGGCTATGTAGCCTAGGAACGAAAGCAAAGGTAAAGGCTGAGACTGGGGACGAGAGGAAGGAGAATGTCTTCCTTCTAGACCAAACACCTTTCGATAGTCGCTAGGACAGACTCAGATAGCGCCGAGAGATCATAACCGCCTTCAAGACCAAAAAGGATGCGACGGGTTACTTGCAGACAATAATCTGTAAATACGCCAAAATCTTGCGGTTGCAAGTTGATGCTGGCTAACGGATCGTCTGCATTTGCGTCGTAGCCTGCACTGACAATCAACAAATCTGGCTGAAAGTCGGTTAAAAAAGGCAGGATTTTTTGTTCAAAACGCGGTTTATAATCAGCGATCGCGCTGCCGGGAGGTAATGGTAGATTTAGTACGTTGTTGTAGTTTCCTCGTTCAGAGGCTTTTCCGGTGCCGGGATAGCAAGGATACTGATGCAGGGAACAGTAGGCAATTTTGGGATGGGTTTCGACAATATCTTGCGTACCGTTGCCGTGATGAACGTCCCAGTCGAGGATGGCAACGCGGTTGATTCCTGGTTGTTCAAGGGCGTGGTAAGCTGCGATCGCGGCATTCGAGAACAAGCAAAACCCCATGCCGGCGATTCTCTCGGCGTGATGTCCGGGGGGACGCGCTAGCACAAAGGCTGGGTTTCCGGTTTCGAGTACCCTATCCACTCCATCCAGCCATGCACTCACGGCTAATAACGCGACATCGTAACTCTGGGGGGAAACCAGGGTATCGCCGTCCAAGTGTCCGCCGCCGTTTTGGGCGATACGCTGGACTCTCTCGATGTGATCTTGAGTGTGAACTTGTTGTAAGATAGGCGCGATCGCTCTATCTTTCACTGGTGTCGGCAGCTGCCAATCAATTTGAGATGCCCAAGGAGCAGCATTTATTGCTTGTACAATTGCTGTTAGGCGTGCTGGTCTTTCGGGGTGAAATTGTCCAGTGTTGTGATTGAGAAAGTCATCCGAGTAGATTACTGGCAGCATAGTCGGAGCAAATTAGGCAGCATTGATGCTTTCTGGCATTGTATCTATCGTGGTTATTTGTCTTCCTCCGATAAATCTTGCTTATAAATATTGTCTATCATATCTGTTCCGCCTGGGTCGTTAAGCGATTGCATTGGCGGTGCGACAGCCGGGTTATTGATCAGGTATTGTGGATCTTCTTCCATCAGAGTTTCGTTGATTGATGGAGGCTGTTTAATTTTAGCGATCGCTTCTTTGACTTCTGGCTCTAATTCTTTGTCTTGTTCGTTCATGTTTTCTTCTTGTGCGCCCATAGCTAATTCCAGGCTTCTACTTGTATTTACTCTGTTTCAGCTTAAGCTTGCCTCTGGTAAGGCACCCACTACCTTGAGGCTTAATTTGAAATCAAATATTTTCACCCTATTAGGTTTCGATATCTCTAAAATCCATAAATTAAAATTCTTCGGCTTACTTCTGGAGTTAGCGTAAAGTAAGCAACTCTTTCGCCTACGATATCAAGGAAACAAGCCGTGTCACCCAGAAATCGCCCTCCAAATAATGAAACTCAACGCTGGACATTTCCTCAGCTTTTTGGGCTGGTAAAGCGTAATCCGTTAATGATTTCCCGCTGGGTCTTCCGCTGGGCGATTGTTGGTACTGTTTGCGGATTATTCGCTGGGTTGTACTGGAACATTCTGGAGTTGATGATTCACGTCCTACACCAAGTTGAGGGGCCGAGACTACTCCTATTGATGCCTCTGGCTGGTTTACTTGTTGGCACGGTAATTCATTTTTTAGGAAATCCGGGAGAAATTGCCGTAATTGTCGATAATATCCACTTTCGCGGCGGACGGCTGGATGCAACTAAAAATCCGTCAATGATTCTGGCATCTCTACTCAGCATATCGGCTGGCGGTAGTGCTGGCCCAGAAGCGCCACTGGTACAAGTAACCGGATCTTTTGGTACGTGGGTAGCGGATCGCTTGCATCTGGAGGGGGAAGACCTGAGAACGATGAGTTTGGCGGCGATGGCTGCTGGTTTCACTGCTTTGTTTGGCGCACCTCTTGGCGGTGCAATATTCGCTTTGGAAATTTTGCACCATCAACACGTTGTGGAGTATTACGAAGCAATGCTTCCAGCGATTGTTGCCAGTTGTGCGAGTTATCTCGTGTTTGCTGTAATTACTAAACTGGGTATTGCACCGACTTGGCATTTTCCCCAGTACCTTTTAGAAAACGTTGATGATTATGGCTGGGCAATTTTGTTCGGGGTTATTGGGGCGATTGCTGCATGGGTGTTTATGGCAATTTTTCGCGGGTGCGATCGCATCTTTGCCCGCATCGGTGGCCCGATTTATTTCCGCACCACACTCGCAGGTCTGGGATTGGGCATTTTAGCGGTATCTTTCCCCCTAACTCGTTATTTTGGTCACGAAGAGTTAGATACCGTCTTGGTGGGTAACTTTTCTGCTGTTTTCCTCTTTACTCTAGCTTTGGCAAAGATGGCTGCGATCGGCGTTACTGTCACTGGAGGTTGGCGGGGTGGGTTTATCATCCCGCTATTTTTTACAGGTGCGTGTTTGGGGAAAGCGATCGGAATTTTAATTCCCGCACTCAATCCTTCTCTTGCCATGATTTGCACAATGGCAGCGTTAAACGCAGCAGTGACGCGAACACCTATAAGTACCACTTTATTGCTGTCGAAACTTGCCAATATCAGCCCTTTAACGCCAATCTTGTTCGCTAGTTTAATTGGCTTCTTTCTCGCACCCAAAGCACCTTTGATTGCTTCTCAACTCAAGACTCAACAAGAAGCGATCGCAGAATAGTCATTGGTCAATATTCATCAGCAGCTATTGTGTCCGTATGCGATCGCGCACTAAGCTGATCAATTTTCTCGCCATAGCGACCAATCAATAAAAACCCTCATTCCTCGCACGCACAGCGGACGTAAGATAATCCTGTTCGGTTCCTGTTTCGGGGAGGGTTGGGGAGGAGTTTTTCGACACACCAATTGTCAATGACTAACGCCCAATAAAAGCCAAAATGTGATAAAATTTTCATATAATTTGTCATTCTTTAGAATTAAGGCGGAAATAATCGCAATTTTTTGCGTATTATCTGCCATTATTCTACATTTTTGGAGCTTTTTCATAGTATGACCACTTCCCAGGAGCGGATTATCCCAACGGATTTAGGGAATGAGATGTCCCGGTCTTACCTGGAATACGCAATGAGCGTAATTGTCGGTAGGGCGCTGCCAGATGCCAGGGATGGTCTGAAACCCGTACATCGTCGCATTCTCTACGCAATGCACGAACTGGGGCTTACCCACGATCGTCCTTTCCGCAAGTGTGCAAGGGTGGTGGGGGAAGTGCTGGGTAAATACCACCCCCACGGTGATACTGCGGTATACGATGCTTTGGTACGGATGGCGCAGGATTTCTCCATGCGCGACCCCCTGATTAACGGACACGGCAACTTTGGTTCAGTTGACAACGATCCGCCCGCGGCAATGCGATACACTGAATGCCGCCTAAGATCCCTCACAGGAGCCGCCCTTTTACAGGATATTGAGTCGGAAACTGTAGATTTTGGGGATAACTTCGATGGTTCCCAGCAAGAACCGCTGGTATTACCGTCGCGCATTCCCCAAATGTTGCTCAATGGTTCCAGTGGTATTGCGGTGGGGATGGCAACGAACATTCCACCGCACAATCTGGGAGAGTTGATTGATGGATTAATGGCGCTAATCCAGAATCCAGAAATAACCGACCTCCAGTTGATGCAGTATATTCCGGGGCCAGATTTTCCCACAGGAGCGCAGATTCTGGGAGTATCTGGGATTAAGGAAGCTTATACAACTGGGCGCGGATCGATTACGATGCGGGGTGTCGCTGAAATAGACACCATTGAACATCGGGGACGACCGGATCGGGAAGCGATTATTATCACTCAGTTGCCTTACCAAACGAATAAGGCAGCGTTGATTGAGAAAATCGCCGACATGGTGAATGATAAGAAGCTGGAAGGGATTGCAGATATTCGGGATGAAAGCGATCGCGATGGGATGAGAATCGTGATCGAACTCAAGCGAGACGCTTATCCCCGCGTTGTCCTCAACAACTTGTACAAGCAAACGCCCCTGCAAGCGAACTTTGGGGCGAATATGCTGGCGCTAGTGAATGGGGAACCCCAAACGCTCACAATCAGACAGTTCCTCACCGTTTTCCTAGATTTCCGGATTGAGTGCATCACCCGCCGCACCCGCTACGAACTGCGGAAAGCAGAAGAAAGAGATCATCTGCTGCAAGGGTTACTGATTGCCCTGTTGCACCTAGATGAGATGATTGAGTTGATCCGCCGCGCCGCCGATACACCAACGGCAAAGACGCAGATGATGGACAACTACGGGCTTTCTGAGGCGCAAGCGGATGCAATTTTACAGATGCAGTTGCGGCGACTGACTGCACTGGAAGCTGAGAAAATTCGCTTAGAACACGATGAGTTACAAGCGCAGATTGCCGACTTGCAAGATATTTTGGCACGACGCGAACGTATCTTAGAAATCATCCAAACCGAGGTGACGGAAATCAAAACCGTCCACGCGACACCTCGCCGCACCGTCATCGAACACGCGGAAGGTGAAATTGACGACACCGACTTAATCGCCAACGAAAAAGCCTTAATTCTGCTAACAGAACAAGGTTATCTCAAGCGGATGCCAGTTAACACCTTTGAAGCGCAAAGCCGCAACACCAGAGGTAAAAAAGGTACTGGCATGAAAGAGGATGATGGCGTTGAGCATTTCCTCACCTGCTGCGACCACGATAGCGTTTTATTCTTTAGCGATCGCGGGGTCGTCTACTGCCTCAAAGCTTACCAAATCCCAGCTTCTTCTCGCACGGCGCGGGGTATCCCCATTGTGCAAATGTTGCCCATTCCCCGCGACGAAAAAATCACCTCAATCGTGTCGGTGAGCGAATTTAGCCGGGAAGAATACCTGGTAATGCTAACTAAAGGCGGCTACATCAAAAAGACAGAATTAGCTGCTTTCAGTAACATCCGCTCCAATGGCTTAATTGCCATCTCCTTAGAAGAGGGAGATCAATTGCGGTGGGTGCGACGCGCTAGAGTGGATGATAGCATCATCATCGGATCGCGCCAAGGCATGGCAATTCACTTCCGCACCAATCACGAGCAACTGCGTCCCTTGGGTCGTGCTACTCGCGGAGTCAGAGCAATGGCTCTCCGTACTGGGGATGAACTGATAGGCATGGATATACTGCCAAGTCAAGTAGTCGCGAAAATAGCGGAGATTGAAGAACCGGAAGCAGCTGAAGACGCTCCCATCCTCAACGGTAACGGGCCGTGGGTGCTAGTAATTACAACAGGCGGATATGGGAAACGGGTGCCAGTTGGTCAATTCCGGCTGCAAAATCGCGCTGGGATGGGATTAGTTGCCACTAAGTTCCGCAAGCCTAACGATAAACTAGCTGCTCTGCGAACCATCAATGAAGGTGATGAGCTAATGATGGTGACAAGCCGAGGCATTATCATCCGTCAAGCAACAGATGCGATTTCCCTGCAATCAAGAATGGCAACAGGGGTAAGAGTGCAACGACTTGATGAGGATGATGCGATCGCTGCGGCGGCGTTAGTTCCCCCCTCTACTGGTGATGAGGAAGAAGTTCCAGAAGAATAAACCATGAAGGAGGAAGGATGAATGATGTTGAACATATTTCGCCTTCCTCCTGTCTTGATAAAGCGCATTTCTTGGCGTTCAATTATTGCCTTAGCAAGTGGTATCTTGATGGGGTTAACCACTGCACCAGTAGGTGCGTGGTTTTTTGCTTGGATTGCCTTAGCGCCCCTGTGGGTTTTGGTTGTCGAAGAACGTAAAAAGTTAGAAGTAAAAGAGCAAAAGAAACGAAAATTCTTTCTTTTACCTTTTGCAACTCCCCTTTTTAAGGGGGGTTGGGGGGATCTCCTTTTGCCTTTACTTTGGGGAATCGGCTATCACGGCGTAGCTTTATTTTGGATTACCGGGATTCACCCGATGACGTGGTTGGGAGTTCCGTGGCTGGCGAGTTTAGCGATCGCATTCTTCTGCTGGACTTTTATCACCCTTTGGGGAGCCGCATTAGTTACAACTTGGGCAACTTGTCAAGCTTGGATTAATCGAAACTCCAAAATTTCTGCCTTAATGCGCGTTTTAATTGGAACAGCTTTGTGGTGCGGACTTGAAAGTCTTTGGGGTTCCGGAAGCCTGTGGTGGACTTCCCTTTCCTTCACCCAAAGCCCTCACAATCTGGCAATTTTACACCTCGGTCAAATCTCAGGGCCCAACACAGTAACAGCAGCAATCGTCGCAATAAATGGCTTAATTGCCGAAGCCTTAATTAACCGCAAACAAGGCCAAGAAAAAACTAATTCTACCTCTTCCTCTATATCTTCTGCGCTTGGGCGGTTCCTTCTCCACCCAGGCTATTTAAGTATTGCGGCTGGAATATTTATAGGGTTGCATCTCATAGGATTTGGATTGTACAGCCGTCCCCTACTTCAACCGCCAGAAGCAGCATTAAAAGTAGGAATTATTCAAGGAAATATCCCCAATAAAATCAAATTTGATCGGACTGGCTGGGAGCGTGCTATAGAAGGATACACCAGCGGTTATAAAGCTTTAGTACCAGAAGTTGATGCAGTTATAATCCCAGAAACCGCATTGCCCTTCGTATGGAATCAGCCAGAAAGAGTTGGCAGTTCCTTCTACTCAGCTATTAAGGAAAACGGTGTTGTTGCCTGGGTGGGAGGATTTGGCAAGCAGGGAAATAACCTGACAAATAGCTTATTTACTATCACTGGCAAAGGTGAAATTTTCAGCCAATACGACAAAGTTAAACTGGTGCCTTTGGGAGAATATATTCCCTTTGAGCAATTTTTAGGAAAGATTATTGATAAACTTTCCCCTTTAGATGCTCAGCTAATTCATGGGAAACAAAACCAAATATTTAATACACCTTTTGGTCTTGCCATCATCGGGATTTGTTATGACTCCGCCTTCCCCGAACTTTTCCGACATCAAGCAGCTGCGGGTGGGCAATTTATTCTTACAGCTTCTAACGATGCTCATTACACCTCAACGATGATGGGTCAACATCATGCCCAAGATTTGATGAGGGCGATTGAAACTGATCGCTGGGCTGTCCGCGCAACTAATACTGGATTTTCTGGTGTGATAGACCCCCACGGCAGAACTCAGTGGATTTCTAGAATGAATACTTATGAGATTCACGCACATACAATTTACCGCAGACAAACGGAAACTTTGTATGTGCGTTGGGGCGATTGGTTAACGCCATTATTGTTGATTGGTGGCGCGATCGCGTGGTTCTTCAACAGCTTCTGGAGAAATAATTATCGTCCGAGAGACTGATGGCAAACTAAAGTTTTGAAAGGCTACCATCGAAGTGCGATCGCATTTCGTAGATGAGAGGCAGTGGCATGAGTGACTTAGATCGACGGAAGCTTTTATCTGGGCTATGTCATGGAGCAATCTTTTTGAGTTCCACTATCGTATCTATCGGCATACCCATTGCAATTTTGTTCATCACCGATGATCCAGTGGTCAAAGAGAACGCCAGAGAATCCCTCAACTTTCACATCAATCTTTATATTTATTCAGCCATTTGTCTGATGCTGAGTTTTATCGTAATTGGTATACCACTGTTTATTTTGCTAGGCATTGCAAGTTTTGTAATGCCAATTATTGCTCTTGTCAAGGTTCTCAGCAATCCTAATAAACCCTACCGTTACCCGTTGATTTTTCGTTTAGTGCAATAGCAAATAATAGCTAAGCGAGCGGTGTAGATCCAGATTTACTAGCTTAAAAAAAGACTTTTGCTAAAGCGCGATCGCTTACTTCCTCAATTTTATGTGTTACCGCTAATGGAACTCTCTTGAGCATCCGCCATCTGCTGCACATCAGCAATCATTTGGCTAACGTTTTCTACCTCTGGAGACGTGAATTGTTGAAAAACTGCTAAAGATTCCTGCAAGTAGGCTACGGCTGTAGTAAAGTCTCCCTGAGTATATGCTAATAACTTCCCTATGTTCATCAAAGCTGATGCTTGAAATTTCTCCTCACGCAGGTAATTCCAACATTTAAGAGCCTGCTGATAAAACTCAATTGCCTGTTGATATTGCTTTGAGAAAGTGTAAACATAACCCAGAGTATGCACAACTACGGCTTCAAACCGGCACTCACCAATTTCCCGTGTTATTTTCAGACACTGCTGATAACACTCAATTGCTTGTTGGTACTGCTCTAGGGCATTGTAAACACCGCCCAGATCATTCAGAGTTAGAACTTCAAATTGACGATCACCGATTTCCTGTCTAATTTCCAAGCACTGGTGATAACATTCAATTGCTTGCTGGTACTGCTCTAGGTCTCTGTAAACACCGCCCAGCTTATTTAGAGCCATCCCTTCAATTTTGCGAGTACCGATTTCCCTTGCAATCGCCAAGCACTGCTGATAAGACTCAATTGCTTGCTGGTACTGCTCTAAGGCATTGTAAACATCACCCAGAGCATTCAGAGGTATGGCTTCAAATTTACGATCACCGATTTCTCGTACAATTGCCAAGCACTGCTGATAAGACTCAATTGCTTGCTGGTACTGCTCTAAGGCATTGTAAACATCGCCCAGATTGCTCAGAGTTATAGCTTCAAATTTACGATTACCGATTTCCTGTCTAAATTCCAAGCACTGGTGATAACACTCAATTGCTTGCTCGTACTGCTCTAGAGTATTGTAAACATCGCCCAGAGCATTCAAAGCGATACCTTCAATTTTGCGAGTACCGATTTCTTTTACAATTGCTAAAGACTGCTGATAAGACTCAATAGCTTGTTGGTACTCCTCTAACAAAGAGTAAGCATCGCCCAGAGAATTCAGAACTATGGCTTCAAACACGCGCTCGCCAGTTTCCCGTGCAACTCCTAGTGATTGCAGGAAGAAAGCCATCCCTTGCTCAACTTGCCCCTGTTTGACATAGATAGCTCCTAATTGAAACATAACAGTAATTTTTTTGTTTTTTAAATCCTCATTTTTATTTACTAACTTAAGTGCTTTTTCCAGGTATTCTGTCGCTTTTGTGAATTCAAACTGGTTGCTGTTAACCTCTCCTAACTGAGTCAAAATATCAATCCGGGTCTGTAAATTATCTTCTGTTTCATGACAACCAGAGGGGCTGTATTCCATCAAGAGTCTATGTAACAAATCAACTCGCTCTTGTTTTTCAGGCAACTCTAACTCATTGATAATTTTTTCAGATTGGAGAGTTTTGGCAAGGGCATCATCTTTAGTAGATTGAACTGTATTAAAGTGAAAAACGCCTGATTTCCACGCCCAAAAATCAGGTGCAAATTTAGCTAGACGAGTAATCGCATAATCTGGTAAGCAAAAAAGAATAGGATGAGGGACGCTTTTAGTAAAGGAATCCCGAACAAAGTTGAGATCCTGTAGCACGGGTGGGTATTCCCCAAACATCCCAATTGATTTTTCTAACCCTTGCAGGATTAAAACTAATTTTTTATCAGGGTCAATATTTATATCTGGAAGCTTTTGGATTATTGCATCCCTCAAAAATCGCAGTTCCGGATTGTTAAAATTTAGCAACTCAAACTGAATATCTTTGCATTTAGGATGCTTTTTGAGTGCTTCTATCAAAGTATCTAAATCTTTATAAAAATTAATTTCTATAAATCCAATTGTAAAACCTTCAGCAAAATCTAGAAAAGTCAACAGTTCAGATAACTGCTGCTGATTTATAGAAATAAAGTTATTGAAATTTGAAGCTAATTCAGATAGCTTCAGGTAATCATTAAGGATATTGGAGACCTTGTTTAAGAGCTTTTTGGAAGGCATCTATTTGCTTAATCACTGGGTTAACGTAGTTCCACCGATTGGTGCCGTTATATTCTAAAACAGATGTATTAAACAGCATCAATTGCCCTATCTCGTCTTTATTAATATCTTTATTTATGCACACTTCTGCTAAGAGAGGATAGTGTTCTGTAGGAATAACTCGCTCAAAGTTAAATTGCTCCTGTTTAACTGCATAGGTGACATCTTCAACCGTAATTTTCTTGTGACCACGAGTGCTGGCAGTTTGGCAAGCAGTTCGCATCATCTGCATTAACTGGCGGACATGACCACCGCTGGCTTTTGCTAAATTTAGTAAGGGTTCGGGCGATTCAAATACAGCCTCAATTTCGACTCGATGCTCAATCAAACTGGCAACCGCGTCTAGTGCTTTTTGGTTATAGTCTAAATCTACGCGATCGCGTTCAAATTCATAAATATTTACCATTGGTACAATGTTGGGTTTATCGAAAACGTTATTTAAGTTTTTTTCTGAATAAAGTATAGAAATAGGTACCGTGTAGATAATCGTGCAGTGTAGTTCTTGCAACTGTGCTGCATAGTCAAAAAACAAATGATTGCCAACATTCGGTGGTACTCGATCTAGATTATCAAAAATTATCAAAAATCCTTTGGAATGCGGAAATTTAGTTCGTAATTTTTTATAGCCATCACTCACCAAAAGATTAATATCACTTTTGAGGCGAGAAATATCTCTTTCTAGCGCTTCTCTAATTGATATTTTTTTCTTTTCCGAACCTTTGATTTGAGCAGTTACTTTAGCTAATAATTTAGCAATAAAAGGAATCTCTGCACCGGCTTCTGCTGTTGTTTCTATACCAACAGAGTTTTCTATAGTTGTTTCGGTCTCTTCAGTAATATCTTTAAACCAGGACTCAAAGCTATTTAGAAGTTGAGTGTCAAACTTTAAACCCAAAATGCGTAATTCATACTCAACAAGCTTGATAATCACCAAATACAAATCTGTATAACGAGCATCGTTAATATCAATTTCTTCATCTGATTCTAAGTAAATCACCCGATAATCAGATTCCCATCGACTCTTAATGCGCCTCAGCTCTGTACTCTTACCGCAGCCTCTATGCCCTGTAAATAAAAGTGTAGTAAATTCTCCAGCTTCTTGAAAGTCTAAAATGGTGCTAACATCTTCAACCGCCTGAGTTTTCCGTACCGTTGATAGGTGAACATAGTATCGCTGGATGTTTTCACCTTCTAGTGGGCGTACATCACAAACCCGATACGCAGCTTTAAGAGTCGTAGCACGATTGGGAGGAAGTGGAACCATCGGGTTAGCCTAGTTGTAGTAACTGAATAGAGCTATAAAAATTTATATAGCCAAATTCTAGGCGATTTGCTGTGCCATCTCAAACCCTATCGTGTCTTGCGGCAAAATCTACAAAAGCGTAGGTATGCAAGTAGCGCTTGCATACCTACGCTTTGCGATCGCTCCTTCCTCCAAATCTAGCAAAGAGCGATCGCACTCTCCCAGAGGAAAATGCGATCGCTCTTTAGTTATTGCCCGATGCTACTGGTTCATCTGTGTCCCAGGAGTCATCTGCGTCCCAGGATTCGTCTGGGTTCCACGGTTCATCTGCGTCCCAGGAGTCGTCTGGGTTCCACGGTTCATCTGCATACCCGGTCTTGCAGGGGTAGCATCGTTTTTTCCAGCAAATGTGTTGCGTGTCATCGTCGCCGCCATTTGCAAATGGCCCTGCACCCTTGGCAAAATCCTAGCAGCAAAAGTTCTCAGATCCGGATCTTGTCCCAGCAGCACTTGACGCTGGTACACAGCCTGACTTTCCATGTGACCGTTAAGCCCGCCCTCCATCATATAGGCTTTATCGAAATTCTCTCCAGACAACTGCTGAAGCTGCATCATTGCTGCTTCATACTTTGGCCCGGGAGTGGTTGGAGGAGTGACACCCTTCTGGGCGGCTAAGCTCATGAGTTCTTTATTTGCTTGCGTATGCTCGTTAATCATCTGCTGAGCGAACTGCTTTACCTCAGCGTTTGTTGACTTTCGCAACGCTAGTTGCCCAAGTTGTACTTCTGCTATTCCCCCGTGAGCAGCATCCATAACAAACTGCCTGTCTAAGGCGCTAAGTTGGTTGTTTCTTGGCGACATTCCAGGTGCTGGCGACATCGGCCGGTTTGGTGACATTCCAGGTGCTGGTGACATTCCAGGTGCTGGCGACATCCCAGGTGCTGGCGACATCCCAGGTGCTGGCGACATCCCAGGTGCTGGCGATGTGGGTCGGCTTGTTTGAGCTACGGCTGAGTAACCCAAAGACGCAAATAGTCCAGCTGCCACCAGAGCGGCAGTTGCTGTTGCCCGTCTAATCATTGTCAAAGTTCCTTACCTTTCTGAGTTTATATGTGTCCTAATACATTTATTAATCTGTCACCAGATTAATAATTTTAGGACGGTTTTAAAGCGCGATTTTTGTGATTTTTACCCAGACTAGGAGGAATATCTGAGCAGTCAACCATCTATTGTTAATGATGCTTTACTTTGGATAAATTCCCTCTTTCTTTAGGTATGTGTATTTACCAATTAAAGCTAAAACTTAATTCTAAAGAAACTATTAGACACCTAACTATAGATAGATGAAGGTTTATCAAAAAGCAAAATTAAAAAAACTTTAAAAGCAGTGCTTGGGCAATATCCAAGTCACAAAGAGGCACTTGTGTAGCAAAAGCTTGCATTGAACAATTTGGGAGTGGTAGCGTCACAGAGCTAGTTAAATTTACGTAGAAGCTGCAATATAGCCCAAATGATGAAGCGATCGCTCCTTAGCCTCACTATCGGCTTAACTTTCCTAGAATCAGTCGTTCCAGTCGCCTTGGCCGCGCCACCCAGAAGCCCAGACCAAACTGTAGAATGTGAAATTTTGGTTGCGGGAGGCGGACTTTCCGGTGCCGCAACAGCGTATGAAGCCTTGCTATCCGGGCGAACCGTTTGCTTAACTGAGATTACCGACTGGGTAGGCGGACAGATTTCCGCCCAAGGAACTTCAGCACTAGATGAACGCCCCACCCAGCGCCAGCAGCTATTTTATTCTCGCGGTTACTTGGATTTGCGGCAGCGGATCAAGAGTAAATATGGAGAACTCAACCCAGGCGACTGTTGGGTAAGCGAATCCTGCTTTTTGCCCAAAGATGCTCATAACATACTCTTCAATCAGTTAAAAGATGCCGCCAGACGGGGAAAAGGTACGCTGAAATGGTTTCCCTCGACGGTGGTTAAGGAACTAGACATCAACCAAAGTGGGAAACTGATTCAAGGCGCGATCGCTATCCAGCATCGTCCAGTTAAAGGCGCACCACCGCTAAACACTTTACCGCTGTCTCAAACCATCGAAGATTCCTATCGCTACGAGAATTCCCCTCAGTTTGAAAAAAGTATTGTCCGCTTCGTACCCCAGCAGCGGAAAAAGCAAACCGGGGGAACAGCCCCTGATTGGTATGTAGTTGATGCAACGGAAACCGGGGAATTGATAGGCTTAGCGGACGTTCCCTATCGGCTAGGTATCGACCCCCGATCTTACCTAGAACCATCGTCCTCCAGCGAAACAGGCGATCGCTACTGCACCCAAGGCTTTACCTACACCTTTGCTATGGAGGCAACCGATAAACCGCAAGCCCACACTGCGCCGCCGTTTTACGAACAATATGCGCCTTACTACAGCTATGAATTACAGCGATTGGCGGACTTTGGGCTTGTCTTTACTTATCGGCGCATTTGGAGTCCGAAAGAGGGACAACAAACCAAATTTGGGGGTGTTACTTATAGCGCACCAGCACCTGGCGACATCTCGATGCAGAACTGGACTTGGGGTAACGACTACCGCCCTGGAACTGCCGAAGATAACTTAATTTACTCCCGCGATCAGTTGCAAGCCAGCGGACAGCTACAGCCCGGAGGGTGGATGGGAGGACTGCGGACAGAAACCCTCCGTAAAGGTGAAGAAAATGCCTTGGGATATTTCCATTGGTTGGTAGCCGGAACTACTGATTCTCAACTAGGCGTAAACGTCAAGCAGCCGCAACCAAATAATCGCTATTTGAGTGGGCTAGATTCCCCGATGGGAACAGCACATGGCTTGTCTAAGTACCCATATATGCGGGAAGGACGGCGGATTATTGGACGACCTGGTTGGGGACATCCCCAAGGCTTTACCTTGTGGGAAATTGATATTTCTCGTCGCGACTACAACGATGAATATTACCGCAACACTCTCTCACCACAAACCTATCGTAGTTTACGGGCAGCAATTGCAGGTTTTGAAGCAGCAAGTGCGATCGCAGGCACCAAGCCTTTAGATCAAATCATGCGGCGCAGTCGTTCCACAATTTACCCGGATTCTATCGGTATTGGTCATTATGCGATTGACTTCCATCCTTGCATGACTATGAGTCCGGCAGAAGCCCCAGGTAACAAAGAACGTGAGGGCGAACGGCGGGGTGCAGGACAAGCGTATCCGTTCCAAATTCCACTCAGAGCATTAATTCCCCAAAAAATCGACAATATGTTAGTCGCTGGGAAAAGTATTGCCACCAGCCACATCGCCGCCGCCGCCTATCGGGTACATTCCTTTGAATGGTCAGCTGGTGCAGCTGCGGGAACAACAGCCGCTTTTGCCTTGGAAAACGGGATAATGCCTTATCAGCTAGTAGATGAACTGCCACGTCCGGAACCGCAATTAGAAGCACTCAAACGTCGTTTGCAGAAAAATAGCAACCCAATTACTTTTCCAGATACCTCAATTTTTAACCAGAATTGGGAAGAGTGGAAGTAAGATTTGCTAATGGCTAATTGCTAATGGCTAATTGCTAATTGCTAATTGCTAATTGCTAATTGCTAATTGTTTTTTTATTACTATAGCAATCCTATCTGAGGCGTAAAATTCTCTCTTTTTTCTTTTTGGAACGCCTCGGTGGTTCGTTTTTTTACAAACCAATTAGGATTGCTATATTAGCAATTAGCAATTAGCAATTAGCAATTATTTTGCCGTTTCTACAGGTGCAGCCAGCCACCCATCGCTTACACCAGCGTCGCGCAGCCGCATAGCACCGATATTGCGGCTGAGTACCGCTAAACCTGCCAAGTGAGCTTGCAAGCCTGCCGTACTAGCGCAGCAATCGGTTAGGATAATTGGTTCTACGCTGATGTCAAAAAGATCCATTGCGATTTTTAACACGCACATATCGGTATCGATACCGACGATGAAGATCCGCTTAATATCATGCTTTGAGAGATAGTCTGCCAAGGAATCCGGCAGCCCACATAGTCCCCACTTGGAAAAAATGAGGTCTTCTTCTGCAAAGGTTTGGAGTTCCGGGACAATGTTTGTGTCTGGTTCGTGGTTGCAGCCGTCCCAGTTGAGGAAGCGACTATATGGCCCATTTTGCGAGTTGATAAACCGAGTAAACAAAAGCGGTGTATAGTGCGATCGCGCGATCGCACGGGCGATGCGTCGTGGGATGTGATGGGTGAATTCGTTGATGAAACCGGGTTGCACATCAACGATCAGTAATGGCTCGGACATTTAAACGGTATTTTATAAATTGAGGAATCTATCTTTCATAATTAGAAGAGTTATTAAAGGGAATTTCTACCCCTCTAAAGTTATAAACCCACTTTTGCAGCCTAATTTTAGGTTAGGTTGAGGCAACCGAAACCAAACAAAGGCTCATTAATTGTTGCTGGTGGCTAATTGAAGAATTACCATTAGCCATTAGCCATTAGCTACTTTTCAGACCAAATTGGCAATTGATTAATTTCTTCTAGGGTTAACTCGACATAGGTGATGTCATTTTCCTGGGCAACTTCTTGACCAAAATAGCCCTCCGGGCCATCGTGGGTGTGGGGGCCGCTGATACTAGCTGTATACTTGCCTCGCAGACGAGCTTGATTATATTCGCTGCCAACGTTCCACAGCCAGCGCGACGGGAAAATAATGCCGCCTATATCTTCAACCCAGTCTCGACGACCTCGCAGATGGTAGAAATGCTCGCTGGCATTAAAGCCAGTTCTGCCATTAAAGACACCACCAATCGAAACTATAATGATTTTTGCATCTAGCCACTTGTCAAGATAGGCAGCTGCACCCAAGGAAACTTCTACACCGCCACTCGTACCAGCGAGAATAATTTTAAAAGGTTTATTCTGAAGCTGTGCGATAGGATACTTAGCATTCATCCGTTCGATGATGGCATCGGCAATTCCCTGATTATAAACTTCGCCATAGCGAGGATCGGCTGAGATTGCGAATCGCCAGATATTGCGAATTTTGATCAGCACGTTTGCTATTCCAAACCAACCATCTGCCTTATTAGCAAAGTTCCATAGGGGAGCTAGCACTCGCTGACCTCCTAAACCCTTGTTAGCTGCTGAGTAAGGGAAAACATCCCCTACGGCTACGCAGTTGGGATTAATTTTAACTATCCGGTCTAGAAACTCTTCTTCTCCGGGAGTTAATTCATTAGCAGAAAAATCCCCCACTCCTGAGAGATAAACAATGTAACAATTTATTTGGGAAGATTTAACAACAGAAGTTACCGCATTGTTAGGTGGCAGAGTATAAGGCTGGTTTTTCTTCAATCCTACAGTTTCAGCCCCTTGCCCTAGCCACCACATCAGTGTTCCGACAGGCGAGATGATTCCCCAAATTAGGAGGATGAATCCCGCTAGGATCAATAACCTTAAGGTTCCACCCCGAAGCCATAGAAGTATCCGCCCAATTAGTTGCAGCATTCAAGAATGTCTAGTTACCTGATTTCATTATCATGCCGCAAAGGTTGAACTTTTTTTGTAATCTGCTGTCTGAAACTGTATGCTATCAAGTTGTCAGCAATTGCGATCGCAGGGATTCAACGTGAGTGACCAGAAATCAAAAGGCAGTTTTGGAAAGACGCTTTGGAAGGCTCTCTCTTTGGATGCAAATTTTTATGAAAATGCTCCCAATACTCCAATAACGAATCGCATAGCCCGCACGATGGTGATTTTCGCCGCAGTGTCTCACGCTTTGGGCAGTGCAGTCATTTTATTAATTAATCGGGCATCGCTTCCTGTGCTGGTTGTCGCACTTTTGATAGATGGCATCAGCGTCGTGGCAGGCTACTATTTTTGGACTTTAACTATCTCGAAGATTGGGGATTGGCTAAAGCCGAATCATGTAGCGTTTGGGGATTTGCTGATTCCGATTGGCTTTGCCTATGCTCCCCAAGTGCTGAACTTCTTAACGTTGATTCCTTTGCTTGGGCGGGGTATTGAGTTGGGGCTATCTGTCTGGAGTTTGCTGGCTGTTATTGTTGCAGTACGCCAAGGTTTAGATATTACTACGGTTTGGGCAGCGTCGATTTGTTTGGTGGGGTGGCCTCTGATTCAGATAGCGATTGGCTCTGTACAGGTACTTCAACAGGATTTGGTAGGGCGCTTTTAAGGGATAAAAATTTAAAATGCCAGACAAGCGTGGTGCGGGACGTATTACCCAAAGCGTCGCCAGGTTAGAAGTTGGGGGAGGTTAGGCTTTGGTTTGGGGGATTTCTGTAATAAATCGTTAAAATGAGATAAATAGCTGTAAGTTAATTTTGTTAAAGTATTTTCGGAAACTGCCTTATGACTAGCAGACTTTCAGCGGTTGACGCGATCGCCTCTGCACCAATTCAAGCTCCTGAACGGTCTAGTCAAGTTGTCCGCAAACAATATCCCAATTACAAAGTCATCGTGTTGGACGATGATTTTAATACGTTTGAACACGTTCACGAGTGCTTGGTGAAGTATATTCCCCAGATGACGAGCGATCGCGCTTGGGAACACACCTACGAAGTCCACTTTGAAGGTCAAGCACTCGTTTGGGTTGGCCCCCAAGAGCAAGCGGAACTTTACCACGAGCAACTTTCTCGCGCTGGGTTAACTATGGCTCCTGTGGAAGCGGCGTAAAAAAGATAGCTAATGGCTAATAAACAATTAGCCATTAGCCATTAGCCATTAGCCATTAGCTATAACTGTTGCCATTGCTTTTTCAACTGCTTGCAAGGCTTGGTCTATTTCTTGAGCTGATACAATTAGCGGCGGGACAAAGCGGATTACTTTGGGGCCTGCGGGGACGAGTAACACACCGTTAGCGATCGCTTCTTTGACGACATCAGCACTCGTTAGCTGAGTTTCGGCGTTTAATTCCATACCATTAATTAAACCCCAACCGCGCACTTCGCTAATTTGGTCGGGATATTTAGATGCGATCGCTTTCAACCCGGCCCTTAACTGTTCGCCGCGTTCTTGCACATTAGCAAGCAGATTTTCTTTCTCTAGGGTTTGACAAACAGTTAAAGCCACAGCACAAGCAAAAGGGTTTCCGCCAAAGGTGCTGGCATGATCTCCCGGCTGGAAGACATCACAGAACTTCTTGCACATTGTCGCACCAATCGGGATGCCGCCCCCTAATCCCTTAGCAGAAGTGAAGATATCCGGTTCAATTCCCAGATTTTCATATCCCCAGAATTTGCCGCTGCGACCCATGCCAACTTGCACTTCATCTAAAATTAGCAAGATGCCGTTCTCATCGCATATTTTCCGCAATTCTTGGAAGTATTCCACATCGCCGGGACGCACGCCGCCTTCTCCCTGCAAGGCTTCCAGCATAATTGCGGTGACGGCTTGATCGCCTTCGTCTAGGGTAGCGATCGCATTCTTGATCGCCCCAATATCGTTGTATGGCACGTAGAAAAATCCCGGCATCAACGGGTCAAAATTCTTCTGATACTTCGGTTGACCTGTGGCGGTAATCGTCGCCAACGTGCGCCCGTGGAAGCTGGCGTGAGCAGTCAAAATAATCGGCTTTTGTATCCCTTTGACCGTGTGGGCGTATTTCCGAGCCAGTTTAATCGCCCCCTCGTTTGCCTCAGCCCCAGAGTTGCAGAAAAACACCCGATCCGCGCAGGAATGCTCAATCAGCCATTTTGCCAGTTCCCCTTGCACGGGGATGTAATACAAGTTAGAAACGTGATGCAGAGTCTGAATTTGCCGCGTTACTGTTTCCACCAAGGCTGGGTGAGCGTGTCCTAGAGTACAGGTAGCAATCCCGGCTACAAAGTCCAGGTACTCGCGTCCCTCCGTATCCCACAAACGGCAACCTTCACCCCGTTCTAAAGCGATGGGATACCGCCCGTAGGTGGTCATCACAGACTCGTTAAAGCCTGCTGGATCGTAAGGGGAAGATACTACTGGCCCTGACTCGGCTGGTATTGACGGATCTTGAATGAGAGTTTCTATCACTGGTTACTCCTGGTGAATTTTTTATGGTTATTTCGCATCTTAATGGGAATTCTCAAAAATTTTTGTCTAAACGGAACATCAAACCATGACAAAGCAATTATTGCATCTAAAAATACTGGTTGCTGGTGCGATCGCTCTGTGCTAACGTAACTGCGAAAACTCTACATCTGTAAATGTAAACTGGAGCGTGGAATGCTGCGATCGCTCCTCACGTTTGTTTGTACCAATCAGCTAAATCAGATGATGCGTCTATTCTCCTTAGCGAAACCCCTTGTCTGGTGCTTTCCGCAGCCGTTTATTCTCGCTAATCTTAACGAAACCAACCAACAGCCTCAAGCAAACATTGCAGAATTAGTCCCGATTCTGATTATTCTCCTGCTAGTTGCCACAGTTGTTGCCCTAGTGACACAGCGGCTTCGCGTTCCCTACGTCACGGGTTTAGTGTTGGCAGGTTTGCCGATTACAGAGCTATTTTCTCGTCGGATTGGACTAGATCCTTCCCTGGTGTTGAATCTTTTCCTGCCAATCCTCATCTTTGAAGCTGGCATCAATACAGATGTCAGCCGTCTCCGAAGCACATTTAAACCAATTGCCCTCTTAGCTGGCCCTGGGGCTTTACTTTCTTCTGCGATGATTGCCGTTCTGTTGAAATTTGGACTGGGGCTAGCTTGGATACCGGCGCTACTAATTGGAGTCATTCTCGCAAACACTGATACAGTTTCAATGATTGCCGTTTTTAAGGAGATACCTGTACCCTCCCGGCTTTCCACCATCGTTGAAGGAGAAACCCTATTCAACGATGCCGCCGCCCTAGTTTCATTTAACCTGATTCTGACCGTGTATTCGACAGGTTCGCTCACGGTATTAGAAGGAATCCAACAACTGTTATTTGTTGCCGTAGGAGGCAGTCTCGTCGGCTTAGTTTTGGGCTACTTAAGCATACCTGTATTTATTCGTTTACACGACCCCCTTAGCAGTCTTTTACTGACAGTTGCAGTTGCATTAGGAACCTTCCAGATTGGGCAATCTTTAGGGGTATCCGGTGCTGTGGCTGTGGTTGTGGCTGGATTAATTTTCGGGAATATTGGACTTTCTCGCAGCACGTCTGCTTCCGAGCGAATTGCGTTGTTGAGTTTTTGGGACTATGCCAGTTTTGCGGTCAATACCTTTATTTTTCTGCTGATTGGTGTAGAAATAAACCCGGTGACGTTCTGGAGGACTTTGCCAGCGGTTCTGCTTGCGGTTTTGGCTTACCAAATTGCGCGAGTTCTCACTGTCTATCCGTTGTTGGCTGGGGTACGTTTGTTTGACCGTCCGATTCCATTGCGTTGGCAGCACGTCCTGTTTTTAGGTAACATCAAAGGCTCTCTTTCAATGGCTCTTGCCCTCAGTTTACCTACAACACTACCGGGGCGAGAGCAGCTGATCGCCTTAGTGTTTGGTGCGGTGCTGATATCTCTCGTAGGGCAGGGTGTAAGTTTACCTTGGTTTGTACGGCGGTTGCAGCTATCCCATTTCTCAGATTCTCGCCAGCAGGTTGAGGAATTGCAAGCTCAGTTGATTGCTTCTAAGGCAGCTCAAGATGAACTGGATAGTCTCCTGAAAAAAGGAGTTTTGCCAAAAAGTGTTTACGAAGAAATCCGAGCCGCATATCAGGTGCGAGTGGCAGGGGCAGAAAAAGCGCTGCGGAATCTTTATAATCGTCGTCCGGGAGAATTAGTTGAAGGCGATCGCTCAAAACTTGACGCGATTAGACGACGATTGCTATTGGCAGAAAAAGGGGCGTTGAATGAGGCAATTCGGCAGCGAATTCTCTCTGAGGAAATCGTGCAAGGGCGGATAAAAATGATTGATGAACAACTGATGAAACTAGAAGATGATTAGGTGCAACCGTTGATAAAATCGATGGCTTGATGTAATGATCCTGGCTTCGTTACCATTAATATCGTCGCTCCCGGCTCTAAAACTGTACTGCCGTTGGGAATCTCTAAATCCATGTGGGGATGGGATTGATAACCAATAATTAAAGATCCCGTAGGAAATTGGGGTTCTTGAGCGATTTCAGCAAGGGTACGACCGACAACATAGCACTTTTCTGGAATCGAGAGTTTTAAAACTTCTATTTGACCCTGCTCAAAGTGCATCATTGATTCTACTTGCGGATACTCAATCGCATTTACCATTGTGGAAACTCCTAAATCGACGGTACTGATGATATGAGAAGCCCCGACAAGGCGTAGGGGTTCGGCAAAATCACGGTGGCGCATTCGACTCACAATATGGGAAACGCCGTAGTGTTTAGCGAGAGTGACCATTGCTAGATTTAAGGCATCGTGCCGGAGAACGGCTGCTACGGCATCAGCTTTGTGAATCCCGGCTTCTAATAGCACTTCGGTACTGACAGCACTGCCTTCAAAAGCCATTGCGCCGACTTCTTCGCGGGCATAACGGCAGGCACTCGGATCGATATCAATTACGGCGACGGTATGCCCCAGTTCTACCAGCCGTTGCGCCAAATCCAACCCAACAAGTCCGGCTCCGCCAATGAGTACGTACATAGTTGATCTCTAAGAATGTTGACTTTATGTTTCACTTTACAAGTTGGGAACAGTTATCCTGCGATGGAATGCTCATTTTTTTTTACCTCTATTTTGATCTAAGTGAGTACAGGCACTGTACGCGATTCTCGGACAGCACTTGAACAAAAATATCGACGTATCCGCAAAGAGCTAATTGGCGGGACAATCGCTCTCGGCGGCGTAGCCCTCGGCGGCACTCTTTGGTATAAGCTGGTTGAAGGCTGGTCGTGGTCAGACGCGGCTTATATGACTGTGATCACCCTGGCAACTGTGGGGTATGGGGAAACTAATCCTTTAGGCGATCGCGGTCGGCTGTTTACCATTACCCTGATTTTGATGGGTGTGATCAGCATTGGTTATATCGTCAATCGGTTTACAGAAGCCCTGATCCAAGGCTACTTTCAAGAAGGAATACTACTGAGGCAACGGAGGCGTTTGGTGGATTCCTTAAATGAACATTACATCCTTTGCGGATTTGGTCGCACCGGGCGGCACATTGCTGTAGAATTTGCTGCCGAGGGCATCCCATTTGTGATTATTGACTCTCAGCCAGAGCAAGTAGAGGAGTCACAGGGGCTGGGTTATATTGCCGTACAGGGCGATGCTACTCTGGATGATACTCTGCATCGGGTAGGAATTGAGCGGGCGATTTGTTTGGTGGCGGCGTTACCTTCGGATGCGGAAAATCTTTATACGGTGCTTTCGGCAAAAACGCTGAATCCGCAAATTCGCGCGATCGCGCGTGCTAGTACGGAAGAAGCTGTACAAAAGTTGCAACGCGCCGGGGCTGATGCTGTTGTCTCTCCTTATATTACTGGCGGTAGGCGCATGGCTGCTGCTGCCCTTAGACCCCAGGTGATGGATTTTGTGGATGGGATTCTCACGGGGACGGATCGGGCTTTTTATATGGAAGAGTTTCTGATCGATCCCCAAAGTTGTCCGGTTGTCGGGCAATCTTTAAGGGAAGCGAGGTTGCGATCGCAATCTGGTGCTTTAGTTCTGGCGATTCGTCGCGCTGATGGCACTCTTATTGGCGGCCCCACTGGTGAAACTCAATTAATGCCTAAAGATTTACTGATTTGCATGGGTACGGCTGAACAATTACGAATGCTCAGTCAAATTCTTATTCCCATCAGTTCCCGCAAGTTTCGTCCACCTAAACACACTTAAAATTAAGCTTATGTCTAATTACTAATTACCAATTATGGTCTTCATTAATCCTAAGATTGATTATGCTTTCAAGAAAATCTTTGGTTCTCTGCAAAGTAAGGATATTCTAATCAGTTTCTTAAATGCTCTTTTCTATGATGCTCAACTTGTCATCAAAGATTTATAAATCATCGATCCTTATCAAGTTCCCCGCGTTTCTGGCTTAAAAGTGCTATAGGAAACCAATTTTTTTTTCAATTTTAGGCTAATGAAAGGAAGAGGGAAAAAAGAAGAACTTTTTTCCCTCTTCCCTTTCCCTTTTCCTTTTCCCTTTTTACCGCCGCCGTTCTCTAAACACAATCATGTTTTGTCGCATCGTGACGTTATAACCGCTGAAAAAGTTTTGTCCTAAAAGTGGCGCTCCGGCTACTAAAACTGTAAAATCTTCTATTACAGCACCGCCTACGTCAATAGAAGATACACGTCCTACTGGTACTTCAATAGTCTCACCATTAGCTACTCTTACTCGTGTTGTACCAGTCTTGCGAAACCCTATTTGATTTGCCATCTGTGGGGTAATTATTGTTACGCTTGCCCCAGTGTCTACCATCATCGGGAATCTACGCCTGTTGTTAAAAGTAACTTCAACTACGGGTATTCCCGACTGCCGTCCTATAATTGGGACTTCAAATATTTGTTGGTTTCTTCTTTGTTCCAAACGCTCCCTTCTTTGAGCCAATTGGTTTGTGCTTGCGGGACGTTCATTTAGAGGTGAGTCTAAAGCAGCTGCTAAAGCTTTTTCAGAGGTGTCCCCATAGCTGTTATAGGCAACAGTGGTAAATGCTAGTGTGCTAGATAGTAAAAGGAGTGTGGCACCAAATCGAGAATGTTTTTGCATCATAGTGTGTAATAGATGCGCTCAAGAGCGTCACAAAGTGAGTTTTACAAAGCTGAATTTTACAGTACGCTGAACTTGCAATTCGCGTAAGCAACAACTGTTTGGCTTTACTGAAGTTATGGTAAAAACAGTAGCAAGAAATGCCCAACTTCTCAGGAGCGGCATGACATCAGTAATCAGTTTTGTTTATCGCCACAAAGTCAGAAGAGCCAAATTTATCTACAAGTGAAGTTCCAGTTTTCCAGATTAATTAGCAAATAAATTTGCCAAACTCCAGATGATCCCAATCGCACCCCTGACGAAAGAGCTAATAAACAAGAGCTTTCATCGATTATTAATCTAGCTTTAGGGCGTTAACTGGCACTTCGTCCCAAGAATCGACTGTCCGCAATCTAGCAATCCAACCTGCACATTTTTGAACTTCAGTCAAGTTCTGTTTGTAGGAATCATGACAATCTTTTGCCTGCTCCTCATCACAACAGGCAATGCAAGCATGGATCATACCAGACGGGTCGATCTGTTCGTTTACCCAAATCGTCATTAGGCCATTCCCCCTGAATTTTAAATGGATGGACTGGTTGAGTAGAGTTATTTGTTCAACTCAAGAAAAATCGCTTACTTCAAGGGCGGCACTCGCGCTTGTTCGAGGGATTTTATATTGATTTGTGCTTAATCTACTTATACCAAGTCGCGTTATCTAATACACCAGACCGTAATCGCAAGGCAAAGGTGTTTTGCAATTGTGGATTCAGTTGTGTAACTGATTAGCCTGCATTGATACCAACACCATTAACCACAGATATACAATACCACCGTTAAATCTTAGACAAAATTGGGAATTCTAAGAAAGGAACCAGAGGCGGTAGCCTTCTTAGCGCATCACTCAATTGGCTCAAGGGAGGGAAACGTTACCAAGCGTTCTGGACAGCGATCCATCCCTAAGACAAGCGCCGGAGTTAAGAATCGCCATCCTATTAGGTTAACTGCGAAAGGCAGTAGGACTCTAGTTCAATCACAAATTTAGTTTCATGAAATCTCGAATTCTCCGCTTTGCGTCCCTTTTCTTACTCAGCCTGGTACTCGTCACAGCTTGTAATAGCACGACAACCGTAACTTCCCGCCCAGAACAGCCGCCCTTGGAAGTCGGCTACAATCTCTGGCCTGGGCTTTTTCCGATAGCGATCGCATCTGAAAAAGAATTCTTCACGGCCCAAGGGGTGAAAGTCAAACCCGTCTATATCCAAAACTTTTTAGATTCGGTGTCTGAGTTCGCTGCTGGAAAATATGATGGAGTCGCCATCACAGTAAGTAGCCTGATGAGCATTATTGGGAAAAACCCAGATGTGCAGATTGTGATGGCAACTGATGAATCGGCTGGTTCTGACGCAATTGTAGTTCGCCCGGATGTTAAAAGTGTCCCTGATTTGAAGGGCAAGCGCCTCGGAGTCAGGTTAGGCGAAGGAGAATTATTTGTGAGCGAAATGCTCCAGAAACATGGTTTGACTACCGATAATGTAACTCTAGTCAACGTAGAAGGAGAAGCGGTTCCAGCACGTTTTAAGAGCGGTGATATTCAAGCGGGACATACTTGGGAACCGTACCTATCTGAAGTTACTAAATCGGGAGGGCGAGTCTTATTCAGCAGTAAGGATACACCCGGCTTAATTTCAACTGTAATTGTGTTTCGCACTTCGGTATTACGCGATCGCCTAAAAGACGTTCAAGCATTTATTCGCGCTTGGTTCCAAGCTCAAGACTATTGGCAGGCAAATCCCGAAGAAAGTAAAGCGCTGATTGCGAAAACGCTCTCCATCAAACCTGAAGAAGTTTCCACTGAGGGGGTCAAGTTGTACACCTTAAAAGACAACTTAAAAGCCTTTACTCCCAGTTCTACAACCGAGTCGTTGTACCATACCACCAAATTGTACGCTGACTTCTATATTCGCACCGGAGGGCTAAGCACTGCGCCAGATATTCAAAAACTGATTGATCCGTCCTTTGTGCAGCAGTTGCAATCGGGAAGTTGACACAAAAGGCAACATCACCCCATTCAATGAAAAATTAACAGTTTTTCTGTATGAAATCTCAGTTTATCCGTTTTGTGTCTCTTTTATTGCTCAGCATTGTGCTGGTTACAGCCTGCAATGGCACAACCTCTACAAACTCTAAGCCTGAGCTTCCACCGCTGCGAATTGCCTACAATCTGTGGCCAGGATATTTCCCGATGGAGATTGCTTCAGAACAAGGATTTTTTGCCGCTCAAGAGGTGAAAGTTGAACCTGTGTATTCAGAAAACTATTTAGGGGTTGTCTCTGATTTTAGTGCAGGTAAATATGATGGCATCATCGTAACATTGGGTGGTGTTATGAGCATGATTGGGAAAAACCCCAATATACAAATTGTCTTGGAAACCGATCAATCGGCTGGTGCTGACACTGTAGTGGTGCAACGCGATATTAAAAGTGTGGCTGACTTGAAGGGCAAGCGACTCGGCGTGAAGTTAGGCGACTACGGAGAATTGTTTGTTGTCAAGATGCTGGAGAGTAATGGTCTTACGACCGATGACGTGACCCTAGTCGATATAGAAGGGGAAGCGATTCCAGCACACATAAAAAGCGGTGATATTCAAGCCGGACAAACTTGGTATCCCTACACATTAGATGCACTGAAAGCCGGAGCGCAGGTACTATTTACCAGTAAGCAAACGCCTAGGTTGATTCCGAATGTCATCGTGTTTCGCAGTAATGTAATACGCGATCGCCCTGCACAGATAAAAGCATTTGTCCGAGCTTGGTTCCAAGCCCAAGATTATTGGAAAGCCAACCCAGAAGAAAGCAAAGAACTGATTGCTAAAAGGTTGAAGATTAAACCGGAGAGCGTTTCAACCGATAACATTCAGCTGTCCACCTTGAAAGAAAACTTAAAGGCGTTTACTCCCGGCTCCACAGAAGAGTCGTTGTACCATACCGCCAAATTGTACGCCGACTTCTCAATTCGCACAGGAGGGCTAAGCACTGCGCCAGATATTCAAAAACTGATTGAGCCGTCCTTTGTGCAGCAGTTGCAGCCAGGAAGTTGACCGCATTCAGTCACACACATCAACAGGTTTTAGCATGAAATATCGATTGCTACGCTTTGTATCTCTTGTATTACTCAGCATTGTGCTAATCACCGCCTGCAATAGCACGACAACAGTAGTTACTTCGAGTTCACAGTCTTTGCCTCTTAGGGTCGGCTATAGTCTCTGGGCTGGACACTTTCCAATAGCGATCGCCCAAGAAAAAGGGTTCTTCCAAGCGCAGGGTGTTAAAGTCGAACCCGTTTATTCAGAAAACTTTCTCGTACCCCTGTCTAACTTCAGTGCTAATAAAAATGATGGGGTTGCTCTGCCATTAGGTAGCGTTATGAGTAAGCTTGGCCAAAACCCAGAGGCAAAAATTGTTTTAGTCACTGATCAATCAGCTGGTGCTGACGCAATAGTAGCTGGGCGCGATATAAAAAGCGTGGCTGATTTGAAGGGCAAGCGGCTCGGCACTAAGTTAGGTGATTTCGGAGAACTGTTTGTCACCAAGATACTAGAAACTAAAGGTCTTTCTAGTCAAGATGTTAGCTTAGTCAATATAGAAGCAGAAGCAATTCCAGGTTTCTTAAAAAGTGGTGAAATTCAAGCAGGACAAACCTGGGAACCCTATGTGTCTCAAGCAGTCAAATCTGGGGCTAAAGTGCTATTCACCAGTAAGCAGACCCCTGGGTTGATTCCAGATGTCATCATGTTTCAGGGCAATGTGCTACGCGATCGCCCTCAAGATGTGAAAGCATTTATTCGAGCTTGGTTTCAAGCCCAAGATTACTGGAAAGCTAATCCAGAAGAAAGCAAAGCAATAATTGCCAAAACCCTGAAAATTAAACCTGAAACCATTTCAACAGATGGCATCCAGTTGTCTACTTTGCAAGACAACTTAAAGGCATTTACTCCAGGTTCGACAACAGAGTCGCTGTATCATACAGCAAAATTGTACGCCGACTTTTATACTCGTACCGGAGGGCTAAGCGCTGCGCCGGATATTCAAAAACTAATCGATCCGTCCTTTGTGCAGCAGTTACAAAAGGTAAATTGACCGTGAAACATTTCCAACTTTCTACCCTACGCAATAAGCTGATCTTTTCTTTCTTGGGTGTGGCGCTCCTCCCCTTGCTGGTACTGGCATTCTTGAATCAGCGAGCCACGCAAAAAGTGCTGACGGACAATGCTAATCAAACCCTCTTAGCAGCAGCCACCCAAACTGCTCTCAGTATTGATGCTTTTATCAACTCTAATCTGGACGCTGTACGAGTGGAGGCACAGTTGCCAGTCTTCAGCAAGTACTTAGGTTTACCTGCTAACCAGAGACAAAGTATCGCCGCAGAAGTTGAGGGCGCTTTACGTTCGCTCAGCCGTAAAGATACTTTGAATATCTCCTCATACGCGCTGCTCGATCGTCAGGGGCGAGATGTAATTGATACCTATACACCAGATATCGGTCTAGATAAATCTGACTGGGATTACTTTCAGCGACCGTTTAAAACTGGCTTACCCTATGTCTCGCCCATCCAGTTTTCTCCAGGTAGTAATGAGATCGGTTTATACTTCAGTAGTCCGATACGAAATGCGTCGGGAAATATCATCGGTGTCTTGCGTATCCGTTATAACGCTGCTGTTGTCCAGCGATTGGTTAGCCAAAATACCGACCTGGTGAAAGGAAGCGCATCCTTGGCGATTTTGCTGGACGAGTACCATATCCGTTTAGCTCAAGGCAACGCACCTGAGTTAAATTTTAAATCGGTCACGCCCCTGCCACCTGCCCAAGTGAAAGCTCTGCAAGCAGAAGGACGGTTGCCGCAAGGGAAAATGGCAGACCTGTCAACAAATTTGCCTACTTTTGAGCAAGGTCTAGATAACGCTGCAACATCCCCTTACTTTACAACCGCCTTAGACGCTAGAAGTAATAAGCCGAACGCAGCAGCAGTTACCAAGTTAAAGACGCAGCCGTGGTTTGTGGTTTTCGTCCAGCCTGAAGCGGTATTTCTTGCACCAATCGAAGCCCAAATCCGCGACACGCTGTTGCTGGCTCTAATTATTACCGGGGTTGTGATCGTTGCTGCTGTTACGATGGCACAACTGCTGGCTAAGCCGCTGATTTACCTAAGTAGCACGGTTACGCAATTTACTACTGGCAACCTCAAAGCTCGTAGCTCGATCCAATCGAAGGACGAAATTGGCATTTTAGCAACAAGTTTCAATCATATGGCACAGCAGGTGGGTAAACTGCTGCAAGGCTTAGAAGAGCGTACTAACGAACTGGAAGTGAGCCAGCACGTTACAGTAGCGGTGAGCGAACTCTCGAAAGCGCTTCTCGATCCGGAACTCCTATTGCGGGAAGCGATCGCCCTGATGCAAAATCGCTTTGGTTTACACTATGTTCAGATATATCTATTAGATCAAACGAACAGCAAACTGGTTAGGTGGGCTGATGGCAGTTACGATATACTCAGGCAAGACGAAAGTGCCTATATCTCGCTAGAGTGCGATCGCTCTGTTGTCGCTCATGCGGCCAGAACTCACCAACCCGTCTGGGTGGATGATATCAGTAATGTATTGACAGAAAAAGAATTACAACCTGGTCAAGAGGGTTCTGAGGTAGCCATCCCCCTGATCAGTCGTGGCACGCTTTTGGGGGTGCTTAATATCCAAGATTACCAAAGCGATCGCTTCAGCCAAACCGATCTCGATACATTCAAAACTTTGGCTGGACAAATCGCCACGGCTTGGGAAAATGCTCGTTTATTTGAAAAAATTCAAAAAGCTGAAGCTAAATACCGAGACAAAGCTAAAGAGTTGGAACAAACGCTACACGAGTTAAAACAAACTCAAACACAATTGATTCAAACCGAAAAAATGTCTAGTTTGGGTCAGTTAGTGGCTGGCGTAGCCCATGAAATTAATAATCCGGTTAACTTTATCTATGGCAACGTCACCCCTGCCACTGAATATCTGCAAGATTTATTGCAATTGCTGGATTTGTATCAGCAGCACTACCCCGATCCTGTCCCGGAAATTCAAACGCATATTGAAGAGATTGAGCTTAACTACCTGACAGAGGACTTTCAGAAAATCTTGTCCTCTATGAGATTGGGATCTGAGCGTATACGTCAAATTGTTCTTTCTCTAAGAAACTTTTCTCGTTTGGATGAAGCGGATATGAAAGAAGTTGATATTCACGAGGGCATTGATAGTACGCTAGTGATTTTGCAAAATCAACTCAAAAATAAACCAGGGCATCCTGAAATTCAGGTGATTAAAGAATATGGAAAATTGCCCTTGGTCGAGTGCTATGCCGGACAAATCAATCAAGTATTTATGAATTTACTCACGAATGCGATTGATTCTCTAGATGAGTACAACCGTAAGCGATCACTAGAAGAAATTAAAGACGATCCCGGCACTATCCGGATTTGCACCAAGGTTGTAGACCGCAATCAAGTAGAAATCCGGATTATAGACAATGGTTTAGGTATTACACCAGAGGTTAAACAAAGACTATTCGATCCTTTCTTCACCACGAAAACTGTTGGTAAAGGGACTGGGCTTGGCTTAGCGATTAGCTACCAAATTATTGTTGAAAAACATAAGGGAAATTTAGAGTGTATTTCTACACCCGGAAAAGGGGCTGAATTGGCGATGAGGATTCCGATTAGAGTTTAGAATAAGTGTTTTTTTAAGAGAGCGATCGCGTTTAGCAATCTCATACCACTAATTTTCTATTAAATATACATAGTACACCGTTTTTGTCAAGCTGGTATTAGAAACCTAACCCTCAACCCTTTTCCCTATTCCGGGAAGAGGAAATCACTCTTAGCCCCTACCCGCACTTCGTGCCGCTAACGCGAAAACAGCGCTTCGCTGACCCTAACGTAGGGCAGAGGTATCCCTTGAAGTATGGAGCTGGTGCCTATATACACTTGGAAACCAACTGCATAACCTCATGTTCCTTTAAGAAAATATTAAGGTATAACTAATGAATGGTTATTGATATGAATATAATTTGATATCAATAACCATTCAGCTCCCTCCTGGGTTTATTCCCAACTTCCACAAGGTGAATCCATGCAGTCGTTTTGCGCCCAAAAACTGAAAACCTTGGCAGACTCAACACGGCTTGAGGTTTTAGAACTCTTGATGAACGGTCCCAAGCACGTTGGCGAGATAAATGCAGTGCTGGGGTTGCAGCAGAGTTTGCTATCGCACCATCTCAAAGTTCTGCGGGAAGAAGGTTTTGTGACGGCGACGCGAGATGGTAAAGCGGTGCTTTATCAGCTAGATCCCGCAGTTGAGAGGGCAAATGCTGGGAAGGCGATTGACTTGGGATGTTGCCTACTCTCGTTTGAATCACACAGATAAAAAAAACTTAAATTCATCACAGATGAAGAACCTAAAAATGCTTGCCTTCCTTTCGACGGGGTTAGCTGCTTGCTTCTGGCTGCAATCTTGTGCCAAGCCCCCGTCAGTGGCAAACCAGTCGTCCGATAACTTACAAGGCAAACTGGTCTTGACTGGATCTAGTACGGTAGCGCCCCTTGCTTCAGAAATTGCCAAGCGGTATGAAACTCAACATCCGGGAGTCCGGATTGACGTGCAATCAGGTGGCTCTTCGCGGGGAGTTGCAGATGCCCGTCAGGGTGTAGCGGATATCGGCATGGTGTCGCGAAGTCTCAAAGATAACGAAAAGGATCTGCAAGCCTTCACCATTGCTAAAGATGGCATCTCGGTCATTGTTAATAAAGACAATCCAGTTAAAAGTCTGAGTGACAAGCAAATTGTTGATATTTACAACGATAAAATCAATAATTGGGAACAAGTCGGCGGGAAAGATGCCCCGATTACGGTTGTTAATAAGGCTGAAGGTCGCTCTACTTTAGAACTTTTTGCCAGTCATTTCAAATTAGAAACGAAAAATATAAAAGCCGATGTAGTGATTGGCGATAACGAGCAAGGAATCAAGACAGTAGCCGGTAATCCTAATGCTATTGGTTACGTCTCTATTGGTTCTGGCGAATATGCTGCTACCCACAATACTCCCATCAAACTATTGCCAGTTGAAGGAGTAGAAGCCTCAATTGCCAACGTCAGTAAAGGCACTTTTCCCATTTCTCGCCCTCTGAATCTGGTGACGAAAACTACACCCACTGGATTATCAAAGAATTTTATTGATTTTGCCAGTTCCCAGAGCGTGCAAGACATTGTAAAGGAGCAATATTTTGTCCCAGTTACGAAATGAAGCCATCCTCGTCTGGATGTTGCGAGGAATGGCGATTGTTTCCGGTGCAATTGTTCTCCTAATTCTAGTTTTCCTGATTTGGGAAACCTTACCTATCCTGCAAAGTATCGGGCTGACACGCTTCTTCAACGACCCCTCTTGGCATCCAACGAGTGATGAATTTAACCTAACACCAATGCTTTCGGGGACGCTTTTAGTGATGTCTGGCGCAGTGTTAATAGCAACTCCGGTGGGCATTCTCTCAGGAGTTTTTTGTCACTATTACGCACCCCCAGTTTTAGCCAAACTTTACCGACGATTGATCGAGCTTTTGGCAGGTATTCCCTCGGTGGTTTATGGCTTCTGGGGTTTAGTTGTGCTGGTGCCAATTATCGGACGGATTCACCCGCCGGGGCCGAGTTTATTAGCTGGAACTTTAATTCTGACACTAATGATTTTGCCCACCATTGCTCTAGTAGCGGACGCTAGCCTTGCCAACGTTCCCCCAGATTATCTGCGGGGGGCGGCGGCGCTGGGATTGGGACGCTGGGCGATTGTACGCGGGGTGGTTTTCCCGGCGGCAAAGTCAGGGCTATTAACGGGGATCATCTTGGAAACCGGACGGGCAATTGGCGAAACAATGGCAGTGCTGATGGTTTGCGGTAACGTGGTTCAGGTGCCAAAAAGTGTTTTTGAACCAGTACGGACGTTGACGGCAAATATTGCCTTAGAGATGGCTTACGCAGTAGGAAATCACCGCGCCGCCTTGTTTGTTAGCGGGTTGGTATTAATGGCGATGATTGTAGCTTTAGTAATTGCTGCGGAAAAGAGCAACAAAGGACACATTTATTAATGCGGTTCAATTAGAATTACCAACAAAAATTTGCGTAAGTTCGGTTTAGTTTCTCAAGCCAACCTGCAATTATTTTTAACTAGATAGGATTACACCCCTATGACTAATCCCTTAGGAAAATTACAAGTAAAAAGGCAAAATACAAAAGAAAAAACCAAGTTTTTGCATTTTGACTTTTTACCTTCTTCAGAGCTACTTTCAACCGTGGTCATTTGGGCTGTTGTGGCTGTGGTAACAGCTTCGCTGTTGTGGCTGTTAAGCGATATTATCTGGCATGGTATCGGTCAAATTAACTGGGACTTTCTAACAACAGAACCGCGCAATGCTGGGCGAAATGGGGGAATCGCCCCAATTTTAGTCTCGACAGGGCTAATTGTGGGAGTCTGCATGGCGGTTTCAATTCCTCTGGGAGTGGGGACTGCTATATTGCTGGCTGAGTTCACCTCGAATGATAGTATTTTGGGACGTTTGGTGCGCCTCAGTTTAGATGTTTTAGCAGGTGTACCTTCGATTGTTTTCGGTCTTTTCGGTAACGCTTTCTTCTGCAAAACTTTGGGGATGGGTTTCTCTATTCTTTCCGGTGGGTTGACGCTGGCGTGTATGGTGCTGCCGATTCTGATTCGCTCAACGCAGGAGGGTTTGCGAGGTGTACCGGACGATTATCGACGTTCGGCGGCGGCGCTGGGACTCTCGCGTACAGCAACATTATGGGAGTTACTGCTACCAGCAGCAATGCCTGGGTTAGTGGTGGGGTTACTGTTGGGTTTGGGACGAGCGATCGCAGAAACTGCTGCTTTAATCTTTACCAGCGGTTACGTAGACCGAATGCCAGAGTCATTGTGGGATTCCGGGCGATCGCTCTCTGTGCACATTTACGACCTCGCCATGAACGTTTCTGGCGGTGAATCAAATGCCTACGCCTCCGCCCTAGTATTAGTCAGCTTTCTATTACTAATTAATGCGGCAATATCTTGGCTAGCGGAGCGTTTTCGGCAATCACGAATTTGGATAGCGTAAGTTTCTCTGCGTCCTCAGCGGTTCAAATTTTTCATGAAAAATACAAGCAAAAACGAGCAACACTCAACATTACTCCTAACTCAGCCACCGGAAATACAAACTGAGAATTTAAGCCTGTCTTACGCTAATAAACCAGCATTTAAAGATGTCACATTCTCCATCAAATCCGGTAGCATTACGGCGCTTATCGGCCCTTCCGGCTGTGGCAAAACTAGCTTTTTAACTTGCCTGAACCGCCTCACCGATTTAACTGCAAGCTGTCGATTATCAGGGCGGATTCTGCTGGGAAATCAAGATGTGCAAGAAATCGATGTAATTTCATTGCGTCGCCGCGTGGGAATGCTATTTCAAAAACCCAACCCGTTTCCGCTTTCAATTATCAGAAATATCGAATTTCCGCTTAGGGAACACGGAGTGAAAAGTCGAGAAAAAATCGATGAAGTTGTAGAGGATGCTTTGCGTGATGTCGGCTTATGGGATGAGGTGAAGGACAGGCTGAAATCTCCTGCCCTTGCCCTCTCCGGCGGTCAACAACAACGGTTGTGTCTTGCCAGAGCGATCGCGCTCAAACCTGATGTTCTCCTAATGGATGAGCCTTGCAGCGCCCTCGATCCCCTTTCTAGTGAAGTGGTAGAGGATTTAATCGCTAATCTGCGCGGTAAATATACGGTTCTCGTCGTCACCCACAATCTGGCACAGGCAAAGCGCATTGCTGATGATGTGGCGCTATTTTGGTTTCAAAATGGCGCAGGACAATTGATCGAATCCGGTTCAGTTACCCAGATATTTGCATCCCCACAGCACCCTCTAACGGCTGCCTACGTCACTGGCAGAAGAGGTTAATGGTGCAGATGCTAGGTTGGTGAGGGATTCGCCAGCCACTCGGCAAATCCGCCAGTCGGGTAAGACATCTGCACCCATGCGCTGATAGAATGCGATCGCGGGTTGATTCCAATCCAGCACGCTCCACTCCATCCGGCCGCAGCCACGGTCAACTGCAAGCTTTGCCAAATAGCTAAAAATCTGTTTACCAATACCTTGACGACGATATGCTGGGAGAACAAACAAGTCTTCCAGATAAATTCCCGGCTTGGTGAGAAATGTCGAATAGTTATGAAAAAACAGGGCAAACCCGACTGCTTGCCCATTATATTCAGCTATAATCGCCTCCACATAGGGTTTAGAGCCGAATAAGTGTTCTTTCAGGTCGTTAGCATTGCCAGTGACAGCATGAGATAGTTTCTCATACTCTGCCAGCCTCTCAATCAAGCGAAACAGCATTGGCACATCAGCTGGAGTAGCTGGGCGCAAATTCAAATCATTGATCATTTGTAAATAGCTAATAGCTAATTGTAAATTACCATTAGCTATTAGCTGATAACTTAACTAAGCCAACCTTTCAAACGTTTAGCGACTTGGGGACGGCGCAGTTTTCGCATTGCTTTGCTTTGAATCTGACGCACTCGTTCGCGGGAGAGATTGAACAAACAGCCGACTTCTTCTAATGTGTAAGGTTCGCTGCTAGTTAAACCATACCGCAGAGAGATGACATCTTTTTCGCGCTCGGTGAGAACATCGCCTAAGACTTCCCAAATTTCCTGACGCATCATCGCTTCGCTCATTTGTTCTTCGGGAGATTGGTTATCACCATCTTCCAGAAGATCCATCAGCTCGGTTTCTTCGCCCTTACCTATGCGATGATTTAGAGAAAGCGATCGCCTCCGCAACTGTAACAACTGCCGCAACTGGTTTGGCTCAATTTCTAGAGCCTTCGCCATTTCTTCTTCTGTAGGATTGCGGTGCAATTCTTGCTTTAGTTCCCGCTGCGCTTTTTTGAGTTTATTCAGCTTCTCAACAATGTGGATTGGCAAGCGAATTGTCCGAGCATCATTCGCAATTGTCCGGGTAATTGCCTGACGAATCCACCAATAGGCATAGGTAGAAAACTTATAACCTTTGTCTGGGTCGAATTTTTCCGTCGCGCGGTTTAATCCGAGTGCGCCTTCCTGAATCAAATCCAGAAATTGAACGCCCCGATTTAAATAACGTTTAGCAATAGAAACAACCAAGCGCAGGTTTGAGCGAATCATCTTCCTTTTCGCTACTCTACCGCGATAAAGGTGATGCTCAAGCTGCCTTTCCGTCATGCCATCTGCTGCTGCTATTTCTGCTTTTGTAGGCTTGCGTCCCAACTCCTCTTGCAATTTTTCTTGAAGCGCCTCTATTTTTACTAAAAATTGGACGCGATGCGCTAACTCTACTTCTTCCTCTGGTTTGAGAAGTGGATAGCGGGCCATCTCTTTAAAGAAAGCTCCCACTGTATCGTCGGAAACAGTTTTGCGGTAGCCGGAAGGACGGCCAGCCGCTAATTTATCCACTTCCTCTGAGATTTCAGCTTCGACACTGCCTATTTCATCAGATTCCTCTAGATGGTGTTGGGGAATATCTGCAAAATCGTTATCAGATATAGATTCCACGTCACTTGGGTTCAGTTCAGCAATATTCATAACAAGGTCTGAGTCGGTATTGGATAAAGCGAGTGTGTTTAGATGATTGCTCTCTTTGTACATATCCATGACGGACTGAAGACAAGCTCTCTAAGCAAAGAATCAAGGCTCAATCTTTATTTCTCCTTTTTACTTCTCTGCTATTTTTGTTGTTCATTTATCTGATAGTGACTTAAGCAAATAGCTACCAGTATTGAAACAATCAAAATGTCTTTTTCCCACCTGTTGAGAAAGCAAATTGCTTTTTTAGGCTACCAAAATATTCTTTTCTGATTGTTCTCCTGATTACAGAATATATAATTCCTTTAGATTTGGTGGAGATTCGGATAAAAAATCAGGAGAAATGAAGGTAAAGCTTTAGTCTATCAGACGGTTGCCTTTAGCTTTCACGTCGTGGATAAAATTCCTTGAAATAACTTATAGCAAATGCTTATCTTTGGGATTTTTGATAGTTTTGCTGCCTCCTTTTGTAACCAAGGGATTTTAAAGGTTTTTAAAATTTAATTGGTTATGCCAACAGGATCTCATATAATTATTAGCTTCGCTCTCTATCAATAGGGAGAAAAACACAGATGCGCTTTTTGCATGATAGATAGAGGGTAGCAAATTTACTTAGGACTGGGGGTTGAGGGCTGGGGACTGGGGACTGGGGACTAGGGACTAGGGGCTGGGGACTAGGGACTAGGTAAGACTTTTCCCAATCCCCAGTTCCCAATCCCCAATCCCCAATCCCCAATCCCTGAAAGGTCAACAGCCAGCTAAAATTAACTGGTTACAGTAAGCGCCAGGAAGCGGTCTGCCGGGTGATGGCATCCGACTGCCAAGGTGGAGGGGAAAGAGTATGTCGTCAAATCCCAATTTCGTGCTACAAGGCAGTGCGCTGGAGAGTCGAGCGTCCTACCAGTCTGGTTCTCCAGAGAATCGGTGGGTTGAAGTGCTGGTAGATTGTCCAGAGGCAGAAGCGCAAAAGAAATTGTATACGTACCGCTTGCCAAGTGAGTTGCAAGTGCAGCCGGGGGATATTCTGAGTGTGCCGTTTGGGACGCAGGTGCTGGGAGCGATCGCTATCCGCATAAAAGACGCACCACCACCGGAACTGAATAGCGCCAAAATCAAGGATGTTGAGGATGTGGTCAGTGCTGGGTTTTTCCCGCCCAGCTACTGGCAGCTGCTCAACCGAGTAGCTGAATATTACTATACCCAGTTAATTCAGGTGATTCGGGTAGCATTGCCACCAGGATTGCTAGGGCGATCGCAGCGAAGAATTCGTCTTATTAAAGGAGACAAGGGAGATTTCCCAATCCCCAATCCCCAATCCCCAATCCCCAATCCCCAATACCTTAGTCGAGCGGCTCGTCAAATTCTAGAAATCCTGCAAGCTCAAAGTGCTGGAGACTATAGCTTCGCCTACCTACAACGTCAAGTCAGAGGAGCATATCGAGCAGTACGGGAGTTATTGCGGAATAACTTGGTAGAAAGTTACCTAGAACCGCCTAGAAAAGGACGCCCAAAGTTACAGAAAGCAGTAACGCTGGTTGTGGATGTTTTCCCGATGGATGTGACGCAACGCCAACGAGAAATTTTGGAAGTGCTGCGAAGACGCGGCGGTGATTTATGGCTGACAGAGTTGCTGCAAATTTGCAACGCCAGTTCATCCACCGTCAAAGCCCTGGAGCAAAAAGGTTGCGTTGTAATTCAAGAGCGGGAGATGTTGCGGAGTGCGGCAGAACCCGCTTTAGCTGAGGATCAACCGAAAGAGTTGACAAATGACCAAGCTCAGGCATTGGAAGTCATCACAAATTTATCTGGGTTCGCTGAGGTGCTGTTGCATGGGGTGACGGGGAGTGGGAAGACAGAGGTATATTTACAAGCGATCGCGCCCATCTTAAAATCAGGGCAATCGGCACTCGTTCTAGTGCCAGAAATTGGTCTTACGCCTCAACTAACCGACCGATTCCGCGCCCGTTTTGGCAATAAAGTCTGCGTTTATCACAGCGCCCTTTCCGATGGCGAACGTTATGATACTTGGCGGCAAATGCTCGCAGGTGCAGCTCAAGTAGTAATTGGCACCCGTTCAGCCATCTTTGCCCCCTTACCGCGACTGGGGCTGATAATCTTAGATGAAGAACACGACTCCAGCTTCAAGCAAGACCAACCAGCACCAACCTACCACGCCCGCACTGTCGCTACTTGGCGCGCTCAGTTGGAAAATTGCCCCCTACTTTTAGGTTCCGCCACACCTTCTTTAGAAACCTGGGTGAATATTAACCAGGGGTTCAGCGGAGAGTCGGGGATTGTACTTTCCCCCAATCCCCAATCCCCAATCCCCAATCCCCAGCCCTCAATCACCCATTACCTCTCATTACCAGAACGCATTCAATCGCGTCCGCTACCACCTGTAGAAGTGGTAGATATGCGCTCTGAGTTGCAGCAGGGGAATCGATCCATTTTTAGTCGGTCGCTGACTGAGGGACTGCAACAACTGCAAGAACGAGGACAGCAGGGGATTTTATTTATCCATCGCCGGGGACACAGTACCTTTGTTTCTTGTCGCAGTTGCGGGTATGTGGTGGAGTGTCCGCACTGCGATGTTTCTCTGGCGTATCACCACACCCATGAGGATGCGGCGGAATTGTTGCGATGTCACTACTGTAACTTTGTGCGATCGCATCCTCAATCCTGTCCCGAATGCGGTTCTCCCTACCTGAAATTTTTCGGCAGTGGTACCCAGCGAGTCGCCCAAGAATTAGCGCAAGCTTTTCCCCAATTGCGCTTCATCCGATTCGATAGCGACACCACCCGCACCAAAGGCGCTCACCGAACCCTGCTAACCCGCTTTGCTAATGGGGAAGCCGATTTGTTAGTGGGGACTCAAATGCTCACCAAAGGTCTAGATTTAGCTCAGGTGACACTCGTGGGAGTTGTCGCTGCCGATGGTTTGCTAAATCTACCCGACTACCGAGCTTCAGAAAGAGCATTTCAAACCTTGACACAAGTTGCAGGTCGTGCTGGTCGAGGCAATGACCCCGGTCGAGTAATTATTCAAACTTACACCCCAGAGCATCAAGTAATTCAGGCAGTACGCCGTCACGAGTACCAGTCTTTTATCGAGACAGAATTACAACAACGAGAGGCGCTGAACTATCCTCCCTACGGGCGTTTGATTCTGTTGCGGCTAAGCAGCACTGATGCCGCCCAAGTTCAGGAAACTGCCGAAATGTTGGCAGCAACACTTACTGAGAAAGATGAGGATACCACTGGTTACGAGATATTAGGGCCAGCACCCGCTAGTATCTTACGGGTGGCGAATCGATACAGATGGCAAATTATGCTGAAGTTTGCGCCGGATTCGCTGCCACATTTGCCAGATTTTAATCAATTGCGTCTTCTTTGTCCGTCCTCAGTCAGCTTGACAATTGATGTTGACCCGCTAAATCTGATGTGATGGGTGATGGAAAGTTAGGAGTTATTAACTCTTAACTCCTAGCTACTTGCAATTACCAATCCCCTAAGTTAGCTCATCGGGATTAACGCCCATTGCTCTTAACCGTTCTGCCAAGCGTTCAGCGCGTTCTTCTGCCAGTTGGTTACGCTCCCACCCTGTGAGCAGGAGATTCCCTTCGTGATCCCACCAACGCAACCACGGGAGTTCCATATTCATGTATTGACCCTGCCAAATGCCCAATTCTACCCCTAAAGGCTCGATGGGATAGTGTCCGCGCTCGTTAGGCTGCATCACATGATAGCGCCCGTTAATTAATTGGTACACTTCCACTCGTGCCAGATTGACTTCATAGATGCCATAGAAGGGAACGCGAATCGCCTGCTCGTAAACCCAAAACTTGCCAGTTATCGGGGTTCTGTCTCGTTCTTGGGAACCATCCCCTGAGACAAACTCCAGCACAATCAGAGGTGCAACGTATTCTTGCCACAAGACATAAGAACGCCGCACTTTACCATTCAAAGTTGGCGGGACATTCGGCACATAAAACCAGTCTGGTGCTTCTGCTCCTCTTTCTGGGGGTTCTGTTATCCGCCAATAGATACCGCTATCTTGACCGATGCAGTATTGCCTATCGGGATGCAGTTGCACTAAGACTGGCTCTATAGAGTCTGTCAGTAGAATGCTCTGAGGATGTTCTTGTAAGTTTTTCACAAATGTGCCATCCGACTCTGGTAACTGGGTGTGGTCGGGAAGGGTGAAACCGACAGCAAATGGTGTTTCTGCTGAGGTCATGGGAGCCTCCTACTATAAATGAATCTTGATTAATTATTCTTGTAGTAACAAATCTGCGGCTACTAATCCTTTTTGAATTGCCAAGATGGCGGCTTGAGTGCGATCGCGCACCTCCAGTTTTTGTAAAATGGCATGGACGTGAACCCGAACTGTACCCAAGGCAATATGCAGCCGTTCGGCAATTTCTTGATTTGTCTTCCCAGTGGCAATCAATGCCAAAATTTCCTGCTCCCGACTGGTAAGCAGATTTGCTAAAGGTTCAGCGGTTTTGGATGAAGTTGGTGTCGGTGTATCGTCAAATGCGGCGCGAATTTCTGCGGTACCCGTTTGATCCCACCATGAGGCACCTGCGGCGACTGAACGCAGTGCTAAAATTAACACCTCAGCTTCGATTCCTTTGAGACAATAGCCATGAGCGCCAGCAGCAATTAACCGTTCAATCAAAGGCTTTTGGGAATGAGAAGTTAAAACCAAAATGGGCATTTTTGGATGACGTTGTTTGATTTGGCGACACGCTTGAACGCCTCCTAACCCAGGTAGTCCCACATCCAACAGCACTACATCTGGTACATGGCAATTCGTCAATTCCACAGCGGTTTCGTCATCAACTGCTTCACCAACGACTTCTAACCCTGCCTGTTGCAACCGCATCCGCAGTCCCAGGCGAAACAGTTCATCATCTTCCACCAACAGAATCCGCAGCGAAGGTTTCATTTCAAAGGTCTTGGAGTTTTGGTCGGAGAAACGAAAAAAGCTAACTTATCATTTTTCATTTTCAATTTCCAGCAGGTGGGGAGGTAGGCAGTCGGAAGCCAAACATTGCCCCGCGTGGTTTCTGGTTTTCTCCCCAAATTGTACCGCCGTGGGCTTCAATAATCTGACGAGTCAGATATAAACCGAGTCCAGATCCTGTGGCAATGCGATCGCTATGTCCTTGGTAAAATCGCTCAAATAGGTAGGGTAACTCTTCTTCTGTGATGCCCTGCCCATTATCGAGAATTTTCACAATTTGATAATCAGCATGGTACTCCAGTGTGACTTCTACCTTACCGCCACGCGGGGAATGATTAATGCCATTAGTGAGTAAATTTATGAAGACTCGCTGTAATTGCAAGGCATCTCCATTCACCCACAAAAAGCGGCGAAAATCGGTTGAACCATGACTGAGAGTAATATACACCCGACGCGAAGACGCTAAATCTATCAATGTAGCGATCGCTTCCTCGGCCAAGATAGCTAAATTCACAGGTGAAAGCACCAATTCTAGCCCTTCGGTATCGTTACGATAGACATCCAGCAGCGTTTCTACCAGTTGTAATGTGGAAGTGTGAGAACGAACCATCATCGCCAAAACTTGTTGTTGCTGAGGCGTACAAGCACCGAAGTGTCCTAATTGGAAAGATTTTATCGTTTCAATCGCGCCTAACAAAGGAGTTTTGAGATCGTGTGTCAAAGTGGAGGCAAAATCTTCACGAATACTTGCCAGTTGTTTTTGCGATCGCAATTGGGCCTGTTGTCTCTGCATCGCCTCTTCATAACGCTGGTTGCGATGCAGCAACCAGCAAGTCACCGCCAACGCCATCACTGCAATCAATCGGTTTGCTACCGTTGACGGTTGGATCGGTTCAATACTAGGAGAAAACAAATTGAAGATAGTTAAACTAGCAGCAGAAAGCGTGAGTGCAAGCGCTGCGGGACGACTCAAGCGTGAATTCGTCAGTAAAATTGGTGCGATGTAAAGGTAGCCAAATACGTAGGCTGGAGGTGTAGAAAATTCCAGCATAATCAAGATAGCAAATGCCCCTGCAATTAGCCAACGCATATTGGAGTGCTGATTTTTATTAATAAGATTTGCTTTGATAGTCATTAAGGTGCGTTACCTCTTCATCAGCCATAGTTTTAATATTCTGCTCAACGGCAACACATAACATATACTTTACCTATAAAAATGAATCTATACTTGCAGGTATAGTAATACATATCTAGTTAAATTATACATTTAATCTAATTGCGCTATTTGTTAGCTAATATTCATAATAAAAATTAGGCAGATTAAAAACAAGTTTGTCTAATCAACCTGAAAAGTTTTAAAGACTAGATTAAACTAGGTTTAATTTATGTGGCAAGGCTTCTTTCAAATTTTCATAACCTTACTGATTGTGGTAGCAATAACCCCGGCTTTGGGTGGCTACATGGCACGTGTGTTTAAAGGAGAGAGAACCTTTCTAGACCCGGTAATGATACCGATAGAAAAAGCTATATACGCCCTTGGGGGTGTGCGAAGTAAAGAGAATCAGACGGGTTGGCAGTATGCGCGATCGCTGCTATACACAAATCTAGTCATGGGATTTTTAGTATATTTAATCCTGATGGCTCAGGGATTTCTTCCCTTAAATCCTACGAACTTAGCTACGCCTAGGTGGGATTTAGCACTGCACACCACAATCTCATTTTTGACCAACACCGACCAACAACACTATTCTGGCGAAACAACTTTTAGTTACCTCAGCCAGATGGTGTGCCTAGGCTTTTTAATGTTTACCTCAGCTGCCACGGGTTTAGCAGTGGGAATTGCCTTTATTCGCGGTTTAACTGGCAGATTACTGGGTAATTTTTACGTCGATATTATCCAAGCAATTACGCGAATATTGCTGCCAATTTCCATTTTAGGTGCCTTGCTATTAATTATTTTGGGCGTACCAGAAACATTGGCAGGCTCAGAAACTGCAACCACTTTGGAGGGAGCAACTCAAATCATTGGTAGAGGGCCAGTTGCTCACTTTGAAATTATCAAGCAGTTAGGAGAAAATGGCGGCGGATTTTTTGGCGTTAACTCGGCTCACCCGTTTGAAAATCCTAATGCAGCTTCCAATCTATTAGAAATCATCGCCATGATTTGTATTCCAACGGCGTTGATTTATACCTATGGAGTGTTTGCGGAGAATATTAAACAGGCATGGCTGCTTTTTTGGATGGTATTTATCATCTTTGTAATATTGATTGGAGTGTCTGCTGTTGGAGAGTATCAAGGCAATCCGCTAGTTAATAATATTTTGGGGGGACAGCAACCAAATTTAGAGGGGAAAGAAGTTAGATTTGGGTGGGTTCAAACAGCATTATGGGCAGTCATTACCACGGGAACGATGTGCGGTGCTGTTAATGGAATGCACGATTCTCTGATGCCGCCTGGTGGATTTTCCACCTTATCTAATATGTTCCTGCAAATTGTTTGGGGCGGTCAAGGTACAGGAACAGCTTACTTGTTTGTTTACCTAATTTTGACCGTATTTCTGACAGGTTTAATGGTAGGAAGAACGCCAGAGTTTTTGGGGCGCAAAGTTGAGAAGCGGGAAATCGTCCTTGCTAGCGTAGTGCTACTTGTCCACCCGATAGCAGTTTTAATTCCCAGCGCGATCGCACTTTCCTTTCCCGATACCCTTGCTGGAATTACTAACCCCGGCTTTCACGGCATTTCCCAAGTAGTTTATGAATACACCTCAGCCGCTGCTAATAATGGTTCTGGCTTTGAAGGGCTTCAAGATAGCACCTTGTGGTGGAATCTGAGTACCAGTATCAGCATTTTAGCAGGACGGTATATTTCAATGATCGCCCTGCTGCTTTTAGCCGACAGTATGGCTCATAAACAGCCCGTACCCGAAACTTCCGGAACTCTCCGCACAGATACCCTGCTATTTACCGCCGTCACATCTGGCGTAATTTTAATTCTAGGTGCGCTGACGTTCTTCCCAGTTCTAGCATTAGGGCCTATTGCTGAAGCTTTTCAAATTGCCAGCGGCTCTTAAAGGTAGAATCTTGCAAATTTTTAGGCTATCGATATCAGAATAAATGCGCCTTAAAAACAAAAATTAAGCGCCTACTGTAACGATTTTCTTTGCCTAATATAGCGTTTAAAATTCTTGGATTGGCATACATGACATCTGAAAATCCGGCTTCACCCCAACCCCCCCGCCAACCGCAAGGGAATCGCTCCTCACGCAAACATACACCGAAAGCAAATACTAAAGGCCTTTACCAGAGAGCTTTTCGGGATGCTTTTGTCAAGCTCAACCCACGGCTGATGCTCAAAAACCCAGTCATGTTTCTGGTATGGGTTGGCACCATTATCACTGCACTGGTGACAATTGACCCTAACTTATTTGGCACAATTCCTGGGGATCAGCGCCTCTACAATGGTCTGATTACGCTGATTTTGTTCTTTACCCTATTATTTGCAAACTTTGCTGAAGCAGTAGCAGAAGGACGCGGTAAAGCTCAAGCAGATGCCCTCCGTTCGACTAAATCAGAAACCACTGCCCGAAAATTGGCGGATGATGGCTCAATTCAGGAGGTAAGCTCGACTTCTTTGCGACAAGGCGATCGCATAAAAGTTATCTCCGGTGATATCATCCCTGCTGACGGGGAAGTAATTGCAGGTGTCGCGTCGGTAGACGAATCAGCAATTACAGGCGAATCAGCCCCCGTACTCAAGGAACCCGGTTCTGACATCGCCAGTTCCGTCACTGGCGGTACTAAAATTATCTCCGATGAACTTACTCTCCGGGTAACATCTGATCCTGGTAAGGGATTTCTAGACCGGATGATTGCGCTGGTGGAAGGCGCAGAACGCAGCAAGACACCGAATGAAATTGCCCTGACGGTATTGCTGGCGGTTCTAACTCAGGTGTTTCTAATTGTCGTCGCAACTCTCTCACCCATCGCTAACTACGTAAATAACCCGGTTACTATAGCCACATTAATTGCCCTGTTGGTGGCGCTAATTCCGACGACAATTGGGGGATTACTGAGTGCAATTGGGATTGCTGGGATGGATAGAGTCGCCCAGTTTAACGTAGTAGCGACATCAGGAAGAGCCGTAGAAGCTTGCGGCGATGTCAATACGCTGATTTTGGACAAAACTGGCACGATTACACTGGGAAACCGCTTAGCGGAGGAGTTTATCCCAGTTAACGGTCACTCAGTCTTGGACATGGCGAAAGTGGCTTTGGCGGCTAGTATTTTTGATGAGACACCAGAAGGAAAGTCAATCGTCAGACTGGCAGAAAAATTAGGCGCAAGTGTAGTTTTTGACCGCAAAGCCGCCCAAGGGCTAGAGTTTAGTGCCAAAACCCGGATGAGTGGTACAGATTTGCCGGATGGGGGGGAGGTACGTAAGGGCGCTGTGGATGCGATTAAAGGATTTGTGCGCTCGCGAAGCGGGGCGGATGCCTTATCGCAAAGCAGTAGTTTAGCACCAGACCTTGATCAAGCTTACGAACGTGTTTCCCGACTCGGCGGAACACCTCTGGCGGTTTGCAAAGATAGCGACATCTACGGCATCGTTTACCTGAAAGATGTTATCAAACCAGGTATACGCGATCGCTTTGACCAGTTGCGGCGCATGGGTGTACGCACCGTGATGCTCACAGGGGACAACCGAATTACAGCCGAGGTAATTGCCCAAGAAGCCGGAGTCGATGATTTCATCGCTGAAGCTACGCCAGAAGACAAAATCGCCGTTATTCAGAGAGAACAAGCTGCGGGTAAACTGGTGGCAATGACTGGAGACGGCACTAACGACGCTCCCGCCTTGGCTCAGGCGAATGTGGGTGTAGCAATGAACTCTGGCACCCAAGCTGCGAAAGAAGCGGCGAATATGGTGGATTTGGATTCTGACCCCACTAAATTAATTGATTTGGTGACAATTGGCAAACAGTTGTTAATTACTAGGGGAGCGCTGACTACATTTTCTCTAGCAAATGATATTGCCAAATACTTCGCGATTATTCCCGCAATATTTACCTCCGCTGGAATTGGCAGTCTCAATATTATGGGTTTAGCTAGCGCTCAATCGGCAGTTTTATCAGCGCTAATTTACAACGCTTTGATTATTCCGGCTTTGATTCCTCTGGCGCTAACTGGGGTGAAGTTTAGACCCCTATCGGCTAATCAATTGTTGCAACGTAATATTTTGATTTATGGCTTAGGTGGGGTAATTGCACCGTTTATTGCGATTAAGGTGATTGATGTTTTGATTGCGGCTGTGGGTTTGGCTTAAAGGGAATGAAACCCATTAGCTCTCGCCATGTGCTTCGGTTTAAACGCAAAGAAAGAAGGAAGAAAACTCAGATGAAGAAAATTAGTTTTTTGGGCGATATGTTGCCGATAGAGGTGGTAGAAGGAATTGACTATTTAGTTGCGCGATCGCGTCGCAAACCTTTGCCGAGGCAGTTGTTTCTCCTCATCTGCTTAAATTTAGTTATTATCCCGGCTGTACAAGCGGCAACTGGAGGAGAAATTTCGCGGGGACAAGCCTTTTGGCTGACTGCACTCGGTTTGGTGACGCTGACGCTTTCTGTTTACTTGTTTGTCGTCATTTTCCAACCCGAACGCTTCTAAATTTTAGATAGCAACTAATAGTTTTTAACAATTAGTAATGTAGTAATGTAGGTTGGGTTGAGGAACGAAACCAAACATTGACATGGGGGAAGATGGGTAGAGCGACTAAGCGTTACCCATCCTACAAATAATTAGATCCATCTACTTAGCCATTGGCAATTAGCAACTGTTTAGATTTTTATGCGCGAAGCAATAAGAGCAATTCGAGTAACCTTGATTCTTTGGCTCCTGACAGCACTGATTTATCCTTTACTGATATTACTGGTTGGTCAAGTTTTCTTTCCGTTTCAAGCAAATGGCAGCTTGCTCAAAAATCAGCAGGGACAAGTCGTTGGTTCTGCCTTAATTGGTCAAAGCTTCTCTTCAGATGAATACTTCATAAGTCGTCCCAGTGCTGTAAACTACAGCGAAGGAAAAGATGCCCTACCTACAGGCATTTCTGGTGCAAGCAATTTGGCTCCGAGTAATCCAGAATTAGTAAAGCGAGTGCAAGCAACAGCCCAACAGCTTCAAACAGCTAATATTCAGCCTACAGCTGATTTAGTTTATGCCTCTGCTTCTGGTCTAGATCCGCATATCAGCGTGGCATCTGCGTATGCCCAAGCCCCAGGAGTAGCAGCGGCTCGATCTTTATCTGTCGATCTGGTTCAAGCATTAATTCCCAGATACACTAATGGCAGATTCTTAGGTATTGTTGGCGAACCAGGAGTCAATGTCCTTCAGCTAAATTTAGCGCTGGATAATTTAAAATCTCCTAGTTAACAAACTAAAGTTGGAAAAACGGTAATTGCTAATGAGGAAAAAGCGATTACCTTTTTTTTTAGTTAAAAACTACCTTTTTTTTTATGATTTCTAAAAGTGATATGGCAATTTACTCGTCTAATACCTACGTTCGTCCCCCACGACGAGGCAGGCACAAAATATTTATTGGAATGGCTCCCGGTGTCGGCAAAACTTATCGGATGCTAGAAGAAGCCTACAAGCTTAAACAGGAAGGCATTGATGTTGTTATCGGGCTGCTGGAAACTCACGGGCGCAAGGAGACGGCTCAAAAAGCTGAGGGGTTGGAGATGATACCCCGAAAAACAATTGTTCGCGGGGGAATGACGCTGACAGAAATGGATACAAATGCCATTTTGGAACGTCAGCCATCTCTGACGTTAGTAGATGAGCTGGCGCATACTAATGTGCCTGGTTCTGAACGGGAGAAGCGCTACCAGGATGTTGAGGTAATTCTGAATGCGGGTATTGATGTGTACTCGACGGTGAATATCCAGCACCTGGAAAGTCTCAACGACTTGGTGGCGCGAATTACGGGCGTTGTGGTACGAGAACGTATCCCGGATAGATTGTTGGAAGAAGCAACGGAAGTTGTGCTGATTGATGTCACGCCGGAAACTTTAGAAGAGAGGCTGGTAGAGGGGAAAATCTACTCGCCGGATAAGATAGATAGGGCTTTACAAAACTTCTTTCAGCGGCGTAACTTAGTCGCGTTGCGAGAGTTAGCCCTGCGGGAGGTGGCGGACAACGTTGAAGAAGATGCCATTACTTGTACGCCGACAGATGAATTTTGCAGCGTTCACGAGCGGGTGCTGGTCTGTGTATCAACTTATCCTAATTCTATGCAATTGTTGCGGCGGGGGGCGCGAATTTCTGATTATATGAGAGGTCGTTTGTACGCCATTTTTGTGTCTCATCCGGAACGCTTTTTGACAAAGGAAGAAAGTTTATATATCGAGACTTGTGAGAAGCTTACGCGGGAATTTGAGGGTGAGTTTATCCGAGTAACTAGCCCCGACGTACCGAAAGCGATCGCAGAAGTAGCGCAAAAATACCACATTACTCAAGTTGTGCTAGGACATTCTCAAAAATCTCGTTGGGAGTTATTCTGGAAAGGTTCTTTTGTGCAGCAGTTAATGCGCTATCTTAAAACTATCGATTTGCACGTCATTGCTTCGGAAAAACTAGATTCTAAGCAATCCCTGAAAAATGATAAAGTTAACACTTAAGTTTAGATTTTAAATTGTTATTATGCGCGTAATTGGTTTGATAAGCGGCACGTCAGTGGATGGTATTGATGCTGCTTTAGTGGAAATTTCTGGTAAAAACTTGGATATAGAAGTGACTCTGTTAGCTGGAGCTACCTATCCTTATCCAGATGCCTTGTCAAAGCAAATTCTAGAAGTTTGTGGCGGGGCATCTTTGTCAATGGCAGAATATGCCCAATTAGATGATGCGATCGCATACGCTTTTGCACAAGCCGCCCAAAACATCCAAAACGGCAACCCGACCGCCGAATTAATTGGCTCCCACGGCCAAAACGTTTACCACCGTCCGCCCACAGACGATTTGGAATTGCCGATTTTAGATGGATTAAAAAAAATCTCAAATCCCAAATCCAAAATGGGGTACAGTCTGCAATTAGGTCGGGGTGCCTTAATTGCCCATCTGACAGGCATTCCAACTGTAAATAATTTCCGGGCTGCGGATATTGCCGTCGGTGGACAAGGTGCGCCTATGGTGCCAGCAGTAGATGCTTATTTATTGAGCCACCCCAACAAGCACCGATGTGTCCAAAATATCGGCGGTATCGGTAATGTCGCTTACCTACCAGCGCGTCAGGGCAACTGGCTAGAAGACATTCGAGGCTGGGACACCGGGCCGGGAAATGCGCTTCTAGACTTAACGGTGCAGCATTTTACCAATGGAAGCAAAACCTACGATCAAGACGGTGCGTGGGCGGCAACAGGTACTCCCTGTAAGGCGTTGGTTGACCAATGGCTAAGCCAAGACTACTTCCAGCAGTCACCCCCCAAATCTACGGGTCGGGAGCTATTTAGCTTTGAATATTTACAACAGTGTATAGCAGACGCTTCGGCTTATGAGCTTAGAAGCGCTGACTTGTTGGCAACGCTGACTGAACTCACGGCTGCGTCAATTGTTCACAGCTATCGAACTTTTCTGCCTCGGATGCCTGACGAGGTGTTATTGTGTGGTGGCGGCAGCCGCAATCTCTATTTAAAACAGAGGCTACAAAGGACTCTGGAGCCTGTTCCGGTGTTAACAACGGATGAAGCTGGTGTGAATGCCGATTTTAAAGAAGCGATCGCCTTCGCCGTTTTAGCATACTGGCGTAATCTAGGAATTCCCGGCAACCTTCCCCAAGTCACAGGTGCTGATAAAGCAGTGCTGCTGGGCGATGTCCATCTTCCCCACAACTCAAAAGACGCAATGTGAGGAATTATTAATTCAAAACTCAGAACAACAGACGCGATTTATTGCATCTGTACAATCCCAGTTCTTCTCTTTGGTGAGTAATAATACTAAAATCAGCGAGGGCATAAAGCCACAAAAGTATATGGGATTATTCGTAACAATAGTCCGGTTATACTAAATTTACTTGCCGCTTTTAATCTAATTTTATCCGGGAACGGCAATAGGGTTAATTTGGATATCTAGAAGTGGTGGCATCATGGGATGAGAGTGTCAGAGGTTGAGTTCAAGAATTGTTCTCCCACTCTCCCACTCTTCCCTGAACCCACTCCCGATCCCAACCGTATTGCCTGCAACGGAAGAATAGTTCCTGGCGGTGTTTCATATAGGCAGCAAGGTAAACAAGCGTGGGTCACACGTTTTTAATGGAGGCAGGACGCTGGAGGCTACAGGGAACTTGGCTGGAGCGCAACGAGATGCCAATCACCGTGAGAGGCAGAACCTTAGTAGCTTGGGGTAGAGAAAATTGGTTCACAATGGTGACAATGCTGAGCTTTCCTAGTACCGATCGCCAGGAAATTTCTTTGCAGTATCGCGGGCGTTTTGATGCAGGCGATCGCCAATATACCTTTGTCCTACAGCACAATGTCTTAGGTCGCGTTGAAGGCGAGGGCTGGGTTACGCCAGAATCCATTGTTCAGCGCTACTGGGTATTAGGCGATCGCCAACGGCGCAGTGGCTTTGAAACCCTGCACAGGATGAACGACAACACCTACTACCTATCCAGTGGCATCATGGCGGGTCATTTTTTAACCAGCACGATGGAGGGTACCCTAGAGCGTCTGCCAGAATCAAACTATTCTTAATCGCTCACTCGCTTTGGGGTGCGGGCAGTCAGCAAAAAGTATAAAGTGTGAAGTATAAAGTGTGAAATATTAAAGTATGAAATATCAACCAGTAAATTTCCACCTCTAGTTTTTCCTCGCTCTTTGTCTAAAAACTCATAACCGTTTCATTTTATAGACTTGAGGCTTGACCCTTAAGCTTTCATCTTTTAGAATTTACGCCCTCGCCTCCTTACCTAGAAGGATTAGGGTAAATAAATGATGCGGTGTAAGTCCTGTCGTTAAGACTTGAAACTTCCTGGTTTTTGGTAAAAGCTGTTATACCATTTTGGATTGGAAATTGGGAATTGGTAATTGATCTTCTCCCCCAGTCACCAATCCCCAATCCCCAATCCCCAGTCCCCAATCCCTCCCCGACAGATGCTCCGCGTTTTAGGAGCCTAACTATGACGCCAGATCCCAACAATGGTCGCTTACTTGCCAATCGCTATCAACTCGTGGAGTTGGTAGGTAAAGGCGCAATGGGCAGAGTTTATCAAGCCAAAGATATGTTACTGGGAGGTGTCACCGTAGCCGTCAAGTTTCTCTCCCAGACACTGCTGAATCAAAAAATGCGCGATCGCTTCGAGCGAGAAGCCACCATCTGCGCTGTATTAGGAGAACAAAGCATACACATTGTCCGAGTCAGAGATTATGGCGTAGACGAAACCGAAATCCCGTTCTACGTGATGGAATTTCTGCAAGGAGATAGCCTTAGCGACGTTCTCAGAGATCGTCCCCTATCCGTGCCGAGGTTTTTAAATACAACTCGCCAAATTTGTTTAGGGTTACAACGCGCTCACCAAGGCATCCTTTTAGATGGCGAACTCTGCCCAATTATTCATCGGGATATTAAACCGAGCAATATTTCCATCGTTCAAGACACCACTTTAGGTGAATTGGTCAAGATTTTAGATTTTGGCATCGCCAAACTGCTCCAATCAGATAGTTCTCAGACCAACTCATTTATGGGTACTCTGGCGTATTGTTCTCCTGAGCAAATGGAAGGTAGAGAACTTGATAATCGCTCTGATATTTACAGTCTGGGCGTGATGATGTTTGAAATGCTCACAGGTGAAATGCCCTTAATGGCAGAAACTCACTCATTTGGCGGTTGGTACAAAGCCCATCACTTCATGCCCCCTCGAACCTTTGAGTCCGTTAACCCCGATCTGAAATTGCCAAAGGCATTAGAAAATCTGGTACTTAGCTGTCTATCCAAAGCACCAAGCGATCGCCCGCAAAGCGCCGCTCAAGTCTTACAAGCATTACAACCTTTAGAACAACGCTTTGGTCAAGGTCGGCAACTTGGTCAGCGCATCGGTGCAGTTTTATCCAAACTACCAGTTGTCGCTGAGCCTAAACCCAAGCATCTACCCTCAGCTGATGAAGTCTGTCGCTTAACTTCCTGGCCCAAAAACAAACCCATTGCAGAAATTGTATTTCCCCATCTGCTTCGCACTAGCCAAGAGAGTTTAGCAACCCTCTGGGTAATGCTGCATAAACAAGAAATTCACAATCGTGTCATCAGCACCCGCTACAACCAGTTTCTGTTTTTGATGTCTCCCCATCCAATGCTGCTGTGGATTACGGCCCTCTACAACCGCGAACTTGGCCCGCGTTGGCTCTCTTGCTACCTAGATTTAAAAACCCCGATGGGTCAGCAAATGGTGCGACAGTTAGGCGAAAGCGGGTGCTACCGTATTTTGTTCTTTGCCCTAGAAGAACCCCCTCGCTGTGCTAATGTGATGACCTCCACGATTGCCCCTCTGCAACGCCAAATGCTGCAAGAATGGGCAAATACCAGTCAGACTTTAGTATCAGCAGCCCAACCGCAGATGAGTAAAAGCCTTCTCAAGCAGGAGTTTGAGAAGTTAAAGCCGAAGATTCTGATCAAGCTTGAATCTATTCAAACATCAGATTATTCTTCAGATATCTCAGGATGATAAAAAGTTAAAAATAATTGTAGGTTGGGCCCGTGCGCCTCTGTTACCTAGCACTCAAAAATGCGTTGAGGTTTTAGTTTCGTTACCTCAAACTAACCAACAGTGTTTGAGTTTTTAGCTAAAAAATTGGTGTAAATTAAGCAACTTCCAAATTCCAGACCGGAATACTTTCTTGCTGAAGTGCGTAATTGAACAAACTAATCAAAAAATCTAATCTTGTACTTCAGCAAATAAAATAAGTAGCGGTTTTAACTGTAAACAGTTTTAAAAGATACACTCTATCGAAACTTGAACTAAAGTTGACGCCCCGGCATCCCCAGCTTCTTTCCTCCTTGGAACAAAGCAAGAGACGGAGGTCGCCTACTGCGACACGGGATGCTCTACTCAAATTGAGCATTTGGCTCTAAGCCCCATTGGTGCTTTAGAAGATGCTTGTATGTCGCTTCGCGCATCATCATTTGTTCGTAGAGCTTGACCAAGAAATGCTGAGCCTGTTCCCGGCTCATATTCTCCACCTGAGTTTCAAAAGAGCGAATACTGAATTGTTGTTCTAGAGACAGTTGTATAGGCTGGTTCATAGCTAACTCCGACTTTAGAGTGAGTGTGTTGTTTAGTAGATGAAGCAACGAAGTAGTAAGGCTTGACGGGGGCGAACAGGTTTTGTTTCTGCTCTTATTACGAAAGATAACAATTATTTGACAAAATGCCCATCTCTCTTAATGTGTACTTCTGTTATACCAAAAGAATGAAAACCAGCCCGGAGACTTTAACTCCAGGGCTGATGTAGTTTTATCAAGTTGTCAAAGGCAAAATTGCTCAATACGAACAAATGACTGAGTAAATCTACTCAGTCATTTGTTCGTAGCCGTTAGCTCTAGTTATAGGTAGCTGACTAAGGGGATGTCTGAAAAGTCATAATCGAGACGCTTCTAGGGTGGAGATCCCCCTAAATTCCCCTTAAAAAGGGGGACTAAGACTTGATTCTCCCCCCTTAAAAAGGTAGGGCTAATTTATTGTCAGCAGATGAAAAAGCTTGTCGAGGTCATGCTGGAGAAAACGTTGGGCTTTGGACAACGAACGGTACCCCCAATCACGGATGAGGTTAAGGACAA
>NZ_JACJOK010000012.1:0-7871 GCF_014695505.1 Trichocoleus sp. FACHB-90 | reverse complement strand
ACCCACATGGGCAAACGCGAAAGCTAAGAACATCGGAAGCCGGATGCACCGAAAGGGGCACGTCCGGATTTAACTGGGAGGGGCGGGAGATAATACTCCCCCTCGACCCAACCCCAAATACTGTCGGAAAAGCGATCGCTTAATTCTGAAGAACAGAGAACACTAAGAGACTTCAATGCAAATTTAGCGTCTACCAGCAGCCATGCCCAAGAATTTACAAGGTTGCGTATTTTGTGCCTTAACTTCTGTCGGGCTATTGCAAAGAACCAGAAAAATAAAACACTGAAGAGAAAGCTTGATGAGTACGATAAGCAGCGTGAGTCCCTATACAAGCTGATACAACGCATTAATAGAACAGGTCGAGGTGGAGGCTGGGAGAATGGCTACCCCTTGGAAACGCAGAAAGAAGGAGGGAGTTATCGTAAGTAATACTTTACAAAAGTTAATATCTGTGCGCGATTTTCTCCGGAGAGGCAATTTTAGACAAAACTAGGATTAACGTAAAAAAACCATAAAAAAATCTGGCAACCTTCCATCTACCTTAAAAAGCCTGCCTCAAAGACCGCCTTCCTAGCACCTTCCAGTCACCAGACTAAGAATACTTACTTTCAAGTTAACAGGCAGGCTTTAAAAAGGGAAATAGAGGGTTGCTCCAATCACCACAAAGAGGCACCCCCCCATGAATACTTATAGTCTGCATTCTACCCCAACTCTAGGGGGAAAGCTAGAGTTTACAAGTATTTCAGAGCGCTCGCCGATGTCTGGCTTCGTCGAAAGACATCAACTGACAGATACGCTCAATTCACTTGAAGTGGCAGGACTGTGCGGTGAGGATGCGCTCTTTGCGATCGCGCTCACACAGAATTTGAATTGCTGGCTTTGCGATTCCCAGAAATCTGTCACAGTTCCAGTTATCATGCCCGATCTGAAGCCCAGCCGCCGATGCGCTGAGTGCGATTGTTTTCTGGAGGTCGCACAATGATCGACCAAAAGCACTTAGAGGAATGGCAGGGCAGCGGCGTAAAGGATTCGATTATCGAGTTGAATGTGCGATCGTTTTCCGGATCTGCGCCTCACGAACAGCTATTTTACTCACCAAAAATTGAACGCACTAACACCGGGCGAGTTCCCAATTGGATGCTCAATCAATATGCCCATGTTGAAAAAGGCGGCTGGTGGTGTAGTGGGCGAGACCCATTGGATAAATTGCAACTGATGCAGTGGGGCTGTTTTAAATCAAATTCTCCGCGTAGAAATGCTGATAAGAAACCGATAAAATATGAACATCCAATAAAGGTTGCCACACGAGCATTTTTTCTACGAATTGATTTCAAAACAAGCCTGAGAATAGCTAGGAGGTATGGTCTTGAAAGAGAATACTGGGAAAGGTTTCTGCCAACACACCGAACAAACGAAGCTCAAAACCAAACAGGCGAAGCTCAAAGCAAAACAGAGCAGGCAAGAGGAAAGGGCTTCAGAATTTCAAGAAAGGTTATCAAGTGCGGGCATCGAAACGGAACTGCAATACTACCCAGAACTGGGAGAATGGCACCCCGTACTCATCAGAAAAAGTTAAAAAGGCTTGAAGATAAAAGTTTCTGGGGATGGGTTTTAGAGAATAAAATCCCAGTCTGCATCTCGGAGGGGGCGAAAAAAGCAGCGGCACTGCTATCGGTTGGATTCGCAGCGATCGCCTTGCCGGGAATCACCTCCGGCTATCGACGGCTCCAGGATGAGGGCTGGAATCCTGGAGACAGCCGCAAACTAATTCCAGAATTGGAAATTTTAAAAAACCATCCGGTTTACTTCGTTTTCGACCATGACCAGAAGAGGAAAACCATTCGCAGTGTCAACAACGCCATCGAAAAAACAGGTCAGCTACTCGTAAAACTTGGCTGCGAGGTTCGAGTAATTACCTGGACTCAACCTGAGAAGGGGGTTGATGATTTCATTGTTGCTAATGGCATTGAAGCTTTTGAGAAATGCTACGAGTCAGCGCAATCATTGGACGAATGGCGATCGCGCTTATATTCTCAGTTAACTCATCCCCCCAGCCTAAGACTCAATCAGCAGTATTTGGGAGAACTGTCCATCCCCAGCGATGCCAAACTGGTAGGCATTAAAAGCCCCAAGGGGAGTGGCAAAACCGAAAGCTTAGTCAAACTCGCAGCAGAGGCATTACATCGAGGCGAGTGGGTGCTGATATTAACCCATCGCGTACAGCTTGGGATGGAGTTATCTCGGAAGTTCGGGATTCCCTACGTTAGTGAAATTCGCGACTGCGAAACGGGCCGCCTACTAGGTTTTGGGCTGTGCATCGATAGTTTGCATCTAAAGTCACAAGCGCGGTTTACGGCAGAAAATTGGCACGATGGCACCGTAATTTTAGATGAGGCAGAGCAAGTGGTTTGGCATATGCTGAACTCAAGCACCTGCCAAAGCGATCGCGTAGCCATCCTGAAAGAGTTTAAAACTCTAATAACCAATGCCCTCAAAAGCGACACTGGGCGAGTAATTTTGAGCGATGCTGATTTAAGCGACCTGACGCTTGATTACATTCAAAGTTTGGCAGGGGTCAGCGTCAATCCTTGGATTGTCGTTAACGAATGGGAGCCAGCTGTTGGATGGAAGGTTCACAACTACCAGGACACGACCCCAGCGGCAATGATTGCGGCGCTAGAAGAAGACATGAAGAGGGGAGGAAAACCTTTTATCTGTTGTAGCGGGCAGAAGGCTAAATCTCGTTTTGGTACTCGCAACCTTGAGGCTCATTTTTCTAAGAAATTCCCCCATTTAAAAGGGCTGCGGATTGACTCTGAAAGTGTCGCAGATCCTAATCATCCTGCTTTCGGCTGCACCAGTCATTTAAATGAGCTGCTGCCCCAGTACGATTATGTGCTTGCAAGCCCTTCGATTGAAACAGGAGTTTCAATCGATATAAAGGGACACTTTACAGGCGTCTGGGCAATCCTCCAAGGTGTTAGTCCAGAAAACTCCGCCCGTCAAGCCTTGGCGCGAGTTCGGGAGCCTGTGGAACGGCATATCTGGGCAGCGCCTCACGGGTTGGGAAAAATCGGTAACGGTGCCACCAGCATTAAATCTCTACTGGCGAGTCAACACAAACTCATCAAGGCTAATCTTCAAGCTCTTAAGACTGCCGATTTTGATTGTGACGATTTAGATACCGCTTTCGATGCTGTGAGCCTGCGGGCATGGGCAAAAATGGCTGTCAGGGTAAACGCGGGAATGATTGATTATCGTGGGAGTATTCTAGCTGGATTGAAAGCTGAGGGGCATCAAATTATCACTGTAGACGGCGGCGACGGCAACGAGATATCAGAGGAGCTTACTGAGGTTCGAGATGCTGAACACCAAAAAGAAGCTGACGCGATCGCCAACGCTCCTGTCATTTGCCAAGCTGACTTTGAAAAGCTCAAAGAGAAGCGCTCGAAAACCCAACAAGAACGCTACCAGGAGCGCAAGCATTCTCTAAAACTGCGCTACGGAACCAATGTGACACCCAACTTGGTAATCAAGGACGACGATGGATGGCACCCTAAACTGACGATGCACTACTACTTGACAATGGGGAAACAGCATCTTCCAGCCAGGGATAAGAAACGGGTGGCTACCATTCGAGAGCAGGGGGAGGGCGCGGCGTGGCTACCCGATCTAAATAAAGCAGTCATCGGCGCATCCATCGCCGGTTTAGAAAGGCTGGGTGTACTGCGCTTGTTGGATACCGAGCGGGAATTTAAGGGCAGCGATGCCGACCTTCAGGAGATGTCCCAGAATGCGATCGCCGCCCGGTGGCAGATCAGAGCAGCGTTGGGCATCACCATCAACGAGAAAGATTCACCAATAGCGATCGCGCAGAAACTACTGGGTAAGCTCGGACTGCGATTAAACTTACTCCGTAAGGAAGGCGCGAGAGGTCAACAGCAGCGAGTTTACGGGTTCTCAGATCCAGCAGACGGGCGCGACCAGGTATTCGCCGCATGGCTGGCACGAGATGAGGCGGCGCGGCAGGCAGAACGGCAAAATGTATCAACATCTGATACCGTAGTCACCCCTGGTAATAAAGAGTATTTAGACAAGCCAGACGACCAAACTACACCCCAGCTTATCAATGAGGGGAGCGCGAGCCCTCCCCCCGCGCTCACCCCTGAAGAAGTTGAAGAGTGTGCAAACTACTTGATGATCGCGGATTCTCCAGAGGTAGTGGTGGCAGTATTCAGGATGTTCCGAGACTTCTGCCAGCAGGCGAAGCAGGCAATTTGGGCATTGATTCCCAAAAAGAAGAGGGCAGAGCTTCGGGAGATGGCGGCAATGGGCTAACGCGATCGCTTGAACCGAGTTCCCGAAAAAGCAGTAACGGAAAATTCCGTCTCAATCCGCCTAAACCCTAAATCTGTGTCCGTGAATGAGTTCATAAAGGGACACAAAGAAAATCTGACCCTCGCACTCAGGAAGATGCAATGAGGCTCGGATGCGATCGCGGCGGCGCTAAAGTTGTACCAGCGATTGCAGTCAAACCGCGGCGACAACGAGGCAAGCAACTTATGAACACTTGATGACCCCATGAACACTTGGATACCCCATGAATGCCATTGGGAAATAAAATTGTTAGCTGCTGCTAATCGAAATCTAAGATATGAGCGTACCCCTTATTTCCGAGAGTAAGCGATCGCTCGTTGTAGTTCATGAAGGACGGTATACTGCGCTCAGGGGATTGAGCGCGATCGCTCGTTGTAGTTCATGAACGCGGTATACCGCGCTCAGGGGATTGAGCGATCGCTCGTTGTAGTTCATGAGCGCGATCGCTTGTTGAGTTCATGAAGGACGGTGTACTGCGCCCATGAGATTGAGCGCGATCGCTCGTTGTAGTTCATGAACGCGGTATACCGCGCTGATGGGATTGAGCGATCGCGTTTGTCGTCGGAGCGAGATCGCTCGTTTAACTATTGCAATGAGATCGCACTAACAATTGTGTGCCAATCGTAGTCAGCAGAAAATTTACTACAAAACGACAACCTCGCCCTTATGCTTAGGCGTGGGCGTTAAGCTTTAAGCTAACACCCACGCTCCTGTCCCTTTGTAAAGCCGGTAGGCTCAGAATTAACAGGACTTTTCAAACCCAAACAAAGTGTTTGAAAAGCCAGCTCCAAAAAACACCTTTTGGGAAGCAACACAAGAAATTGATATCCACAGCCAAAACTATCTCAACTTGATGCGCTTCTCTATGTCTACTCTGAAGGATTCTTGACCGATAACGGTGGCGGTGGAGGCAAAGAACCTGTAGGTAAAGACTGCAACGTCATTAATGCAGGAGCCACCTTTTGTTCAGGAGTACGACGGTCGTAAACTTTGCGCTGCATCTCTGGAGAATGAGGCATCAGATCAGCTAAAGCCGCCAGCACCTCATCTGACGTACCAGAGAGTTTCAGATGAGTCACAATTGCATCCCTGACCATGTGCGGTGTAAAAGCCTGTCCCGTCAAACGATACACTCGTTTCCGGACATAGTTGTACAGAGAACCATCACTCATCGGTTTCCCATTCGGCTGGGTGAAAACATAGGGATGATCTGGTTTGAAAACCTGCCGCCATTGAGATAACCACTCCTCAAGCAACGGATAAACATTCGCTGGAAGCTCAATAATTCGTTTCTGACCATTCTTGCAGTAGCTGTCTCCAGTTTTAAAGTCAGTAGCAGTGTGTTCAACGAACCACTTACCATCCCGATTAATTAAAGTTCGTCCTAGCTCCAATTCCCGAATCGTGCGTCCCCGGTCAGGGAAAAAACTTAGCACCAGAAAAATTAAAGCGACTTGATTACATTGAGCCACAGTGCGCTCCGAACGTTTTGTACCGCATTTAGTTCGGGGTGCACATTCTTCTAACAAACGCTGTACACAAGCTTTAAACGTCGGCCATGTTATCCATTTTTTCGACTCATCTGATTTGCGAGGCGTATTATTAACCCGCACCATAATATCACATTCCAATCGCCGCAATTCCTCAATAATTGGAATATCTCTGTATCCAACCCGTTTGTTTGAAACCTCGTCGCGAGATTTGCATTTAGATTCCTTGTGATAGAGAAACTTAGCGATTGCCACACTAGCTTCCACAACTTTTAATTCAGTATTTGGGGATGCCTCGCGAGTCTCTCGTAACCATTGCAGGTGTTCGTCGAGCAAGTCCATTGTTTTATCGATAGTCGCTTCATCTCGCTGACCATCAGGCGTTAAGCCACTACCAAAAACAAGCTGTTTAAGGTTTAACTCTTCTAGGAGTACGCCTTTGTAATAATGAAGCCAACCCAACAATCTTTTGGCTGAATTAACGTGACCTTTAGCGCTACCTTCACGTATGGGTCCATCTTGGCGTTTGCGAGTGCCAATCACGCTGGTCTGAAACTTTAAGAAATCGTTGAGAGAGGCTTGTAATTCCCTGGGAATTTCCGGGTCTTTTAACCCATAAGAAAAGTTAGGAGAACTAGGGGTTAGCTTTTTATTAGTGACCCGAACATTATCGCCGACTCGACCTCTGCTGATCCGAATGGGGGGACAATATTGGTGAGCATCCGTTTTGGCAGAAACTTTCCACCAAGACTGCTGACGGCACCAATCCACCATTCTTTTTAGATGCAAGCGATAAGTACGAGAGCTACCAGGATTGCCCAAACTGGCAAAAACTTCTTGTTGGTACTCAAGAGCATGATTCAATTCATGAATAGGAACCTGTTTCATAAAATCTAAACCAGCGTTAACATCCGCTTGTGTGAGCTTTTTCCGATTCGGTAAGGGAAATCCCCATTTAGGTAAGGTAAAGCGAATTAAAGCAGTACGAGTCGAAGCAGTTACATCAGTTTCCTTATCCAAATGTTGCGATTTAAGAGCATCCGAATAAAGCTGATAAGCATCGGCGAGAGTTTGCGGGCGGTTGATTAAGAGATCCATTTTGTTTTCTCCGAGAGTGGTTATTTGTAACGTAGTGGGATGAACGGTATGGCACTCAACTTATCCAAACTTTCTCTAACTTTTGACCGATAGAAAAGCTGGAAAAGCCCTAAATATATCAGGTTGAAGCTTCAAGGTATTTGCCCAACGTAATAAATATTTGTTAGCAATATTTATTACGGCTATTTAGGCTAAGTTCCTAACTATTTGATAGGAATTTATTTAGCCCAAAAAACAAAAAAGGCGGCTCAATACAGAGTCGCCCTTTTTGGGATTGGATATTTAATTAGTGCTGCTATAGAGCATAACCTTTAGCCGATTAAAGTGTCAAGGGCTTGCTGGCGAGAAGATTTTTCCATAATTAGGATGGAATGCCTCACTCACTCTTCTATCTGCCTTTTGACTCCATATTTACCGCTACCCACTCAACTGGCTTTCTAGGAAGTAGTTATACGGCTCATAAATATGTAGCGACCTGGAACTTTACTGGCAACTTTTTGGATTTCCACTAACACTTTTAAGCGTCGATAACCTTACCTTAACGGATAACCCCGCTAAGCCACTTGCTGGATTTTGACCAGCGATGGAAACAATCAGCGCGATCGCTCACACACGATCATCTACCCACCTGCCGAATAACAGATTATTTGTCTCAAGGTGATTAAGATAACTGTTCATTCATTGTTCGCATTCTCTACCGTCTTTATCGCCATCGAATCTATGCGGGTCTGGTGCTAGCACTTTGAAGTTTTGATGAGAAATATCACCGCAATCTCAGTCTGGTAAGCTGTTAAGCATTTAAACTGTGGTAAGAGCATCACCCTTGTTTTTAATCTTTCGTCCCCATTTAATAATCAACTCCCCTTCATTTAAAAGCTGATGCAATAAATACTCTAGCTCTTCAAT
>NZ_JACJOK010000112.1:0-1793 GCF_014695505.1 Trichocoleus sp. FACHB-90 | reverse complement strand
ATAGTTTGAAAGCTGATGTATTCACTTTTCCTCGATGACCTAGGTTGACCTCCACTTCCCCAAATCTTGGCGATTTTTTCGGTTGAGTGGGGTTTGGTCTCCCTTAAAAGGAGGTGATCCAGCCACACCTTCCGGTACGGCTACCTTGTTACGACTTCACCCCAGTCATCAGCCCTGCCTTCGGCATCCCCCTCCTGCGAACAGGTTAGGGTAACGACTTCGGGCGTGGCCAACTCCCATGGTGTGACGGGCGGTGTGTACAAGGCCCGGGAACGGATTCACCGCCGTATGCTGACCGGCGATTACTAGCGATTCCGCCTTCACGCAGGCGAGTTGCAGCCTGCGATCTGAACTGAGCCACGGTTTATGGGATTTGCTTGTCATTGCTAACTTGCTGCCCTTTGTCCGTAGCATTGTAGTACGTGTGTAGCCCAGGACGTAAGGGGCATGCTGACTTGACGTCATCCCCACCTTCCTCCGGTTTGTCACCGGCAGTCTCTCTAGAGTGCCCAACTTAATGATGGCAACTAAAAACGAGGGTTGCGCTCGTTGCGGGACTTAACCCAACATCTCACGACACGAGCTGACGACAGCCATGCACCACCTGTGTTCGCGCTCCCTAAGGCACTCCTCTCTTTCAAGCGGATTCGCGACATGTCAAGTCCTGGTAAGGTTCTTCGCGTTGCATCGAATTAAACCACATACTCCACCGCTTGTGCGGGCCCCCGTCAATTCCTTTGAGTTTCACACTTGCGTGCGTACTCCCCAGGCGGGATACTTAACGCGTTAGCTCCGGCGCGGCCCGGGTCGATACAGGCCACACCTAGTATCCATCGTTTACGGCTAGGACTACTGGGGTATCTAATCCCATTCGCTCCCCTAGCTTTCGTCCCTCAGTGTCAGTTGCAGTCCAGCAGAGCGCTTTCGCCACCGGTGTTCTTCCCGATCTCTACGCATTTCACCGCTACACCGGGAATTCCCTCTACCCCTACTGCACTCTAGTCTTTCAGTTTCCACCGCCTTTGTGGGGTTAAGCCCCACTCTTTAACGGCAGACTTGAATGACCACCTACGGACGCTTTACGCCCAATTATTCCGGATAACGCTTGCATCCTCCGTATTACCGCGGCTGCTGGCACGGAGTTAGCCGATGCTTATTCCTCAGGTACCGTCATTTTTTTCTTCCCTGAGAAAAGGGGTTTACAATCCAAGAACCTTCCTCCCCCACGCGGTCTTGCTCCGTCAGGCTTTCGCCCATTGCGGAAAATTCCCCACTGCTGCCTCCCGTAGGAGTCTGGGCCGTGTCTCAGTCCCAGTGTGGCTGATCGTCCTCTCAGACCAGCTACTGATTGTCGCCTTGGTAAGCTTTTACCCTACCAACTAGCTAATCAGACGCGAGCTCCTCTTCAGGCTATTAATACTTTCACCTCTCGGCATATCCGGTTTTAGCAGCAGTTTCCTCCTGTTATCCCCGTCCTGAAGGCAGATTCTCACGCGTTACTCACCCGTCCGCCACTAGAATCCTAAGATTCCCGTTCGACTTGCATGTGTTAAGCAGACCGCCAGCGTTCATCCTGAGCCAGGATCAAACTCTCCATTTTGTTGAGTTTGTTGCTCCGGAAACTATTCGTTTCCCTCTTTTTTTTGGCTTCGGGGTTTTTCTCCCCTAATCCGATTCTTTTTGACGAGGTTATTGTGTTACTCTGGCTTTCAAACTATTATTTTTTCTAGGTTCTCGTCGCTCGGTGGAGTGTCGCTTTCGCTTGTCTCTCCCGACCGCTTTATTAATATAGC
>NZ_JACJOK010000111.1:0-13348 GCF_014695505.1 Trichocoleus sp. FACHB-90 | reverse complement strand
ATACCGTGCTGGTCGGTTTCTCAATGGGAACAGGTGAAGTCACACGTTATCTTGGCAAATACGGCTCAGAGCGGGTGCAGAAAGCCGTGCTGATGGCTCCCGTGCCACCGTTTTTGTTAAAGACAGATGACAATCCAGAGGGTGTTGATCAAAGCGTTTTCGATGGCATTATGAAAGCGATTGTTGAAGACCGTCCAGCCTACTTTTCTACATTCTTCCAGGGCTTCTTCAATGTAGATGTGTTGCTGGGCGATCGCATCAGCAATGAGGCAATTCAAGCTAGCTGGAATGTGGCAGTAGGGGCTTCTGCAAAAGGGACTTTGGATTGTGTACCGTCCTGGCTCACCGATTTCCGCGATGATTTGCCCCGCATTGATGTACCGACTCTGATCATTCATGGAGATAGCGATCGCATTTTGCCGCTTGAATCCACTGCAGCAAGACTCCCAAAGCTGATTAAAAACAGTCAACTGGTTGTCATTCCTGGCGGGCCGCACGCCATCAACTGGACTCACGCTGATCAGATCAATCCCCTGTTGCTGGACTTTCTTCAGCAGGAATAATCAGTGATCTGCTGCATTTCTGGCTTGCGAAAAAACTCTGTGACTCACCCCGTTGAGTCAGGCTCAAATGATACACATATTTGTCTAGTTCTAAAGAGGCAATTCTATGACTGTCCCCACTCAAACGTCTCGAACCGTTGCCGGAGTAATTAACAGCGTTGAAACATTTGAAGGGGCCGGATTTCTTGTACGTCGGCCCTTTCCCAAAAGTAGCTTCTCTGAATTTGACCCGTTTCTCCTCCTCGACGAGTTGGGTCCGATTAATCTAAAGCCGGGTCAAGCAAAAGGTGCACCCGATCATCCGCACCGGGGCTTTGAAACCGTCAGCTATGTTTTGGATGGACGGCTAGAACACAAAGATTCTGCGGGGCACGCCGGGCTACTAAATCCGGGTGACGTCCAGTGGATGACAGCAGGTGCCGGGGTTGTGCATTCCGAGATGCCGGAGTCAATGTTTACCCAAACTGGTGGACGGCTCCACGGCATTCAGCTATGGGTCAATCTGCCACAACGAGACAAAATGATGCCACCCCGCTATCAGGAAATTCCAGCGGCTCACATTCCGGTAGCTCAAACCGAAGATGGGTCTGTGACGGTGCGGGTGATTGCGGGAGAAGCGTTAGGGGCAAAAGCCGTAATTCAGACGCGCACGCCGATAACCTACCTCCACTTCACACTGCAACCAGGGGCAACGATGATCCAGCCTGTACCCAAAGAGTACAACGCCTTTGTCTATGTACTGGAGGGGTCTGGGTTATTTGGGACAGAGCCAGCGCCTGGTGATGATGGGCAGATGGTGCTCTTTGCTCAAGATGGAGAAGATGTAGTGATTTCCAACCCTGCTGATGCTCAACGTCCTCTAGATCTGCTGCTGATTGCAGGTGTACCCCTTAACGAACCAGTCGTGCGCTACGGTCCATTTGTCATGAACACTGAAGCTGAAATTATCCAGGCGATCAACGACTACCAGGCAGGAAGGATGGGACAGATTTATGTTTAACACATTTCAATATCGGATTAGTCAATATCACCGCTTGAGTGAGTTACGAATCAAACTACTGCATCTGCACAAGCTTTTACTAGATACTGAGCGTTTTACCTATGAGCAAGTTCGAGGGCACGTTTCTAGAGGTGAATTGCTACAACTGGTGATTAGTCATGAGCAGTTTGCCTGGTTGCATCGACTCTCAGCATTGATTGTCCAAATCGATGAGTTGCTTCATGCCGATGAATCTGTTACATCAGAGGCAATTGAAGCGATTGACAGTGACATTCGGACACTGCTCAGCCCCGATGAATCGGGCGATGAGTTTGCCATGAAGTATAACACGGCGCTTCAACGCCACCCCGATGTCGTGTTAGCTCATGCAGATGTCATGATGTTGCTGACCTCTGACAGTCTTTAACCTCCAAAATTCACAGGTTCTGAACTTGCTCTGATTGTGTAACTGCAAACCTCCTTGCTTTTCTCCAAAGCACCTATGAGGCAGCAGCCAACTTAGGACAGTGGGATCAAGTAGCCTTGGAGCGTTCCCCAACCGTGTACGGCTAACAAATTGCAAATTGCTGAAGCGGATGGACTAGCGACCTTGATACAAAGTTTGAGGCGATCTATTGCCACTTAGAGATACTGAATGGATAGTGGATAACCGGACACTATTTTTACAAACGGCAGTTATACAACGCGGTAAGCAAACAAGGAGCATCTCCAAAAATGGTTAAAGGTAGGTTAGAAGCATTCAGTGATGGGGTAATTGCTATTATTATCACCATTATGGTGCTGGAGTTAAAAATACCTCATGAGTCAGATTTAGCTGCACTACGTCAGTTGATTCCAACCTTTCTAAGCTATGTGTTGAGTTTCGTGCATATTGGTATCTATTGGAACAATCACCATCACCTGTTTCAGGCAGTCCGACAAGTGAATGGTTCAACTTTGTGGGCAAACCTACATTTGTTGTTCTGGTTATCATTAGTTCCCTTTGTCACCGCATGGATGGGTGAAAATCACTTTGCTGCGTTGCCTGTGGCGCTTTATGGTCTGGTTCTATTGTTGGCTGCGATCGCCTACTTCATTTTGACCCGCACACTTGTTTTTCACCACGGTCAAGATTCCACACTTGCAAACGCTCTTGGTCGGAATTTTAAAGGCAAGTTATCGGTATTGATTTATGCAGTTACAATTCCACTTGCTTTTGCAATCCCTTGGCTTGCATTTGCATTATATGTTCTGGTTGCAGTTCTGTGGCTCATTCCCGATCGTCGCATTGAAAAGGCGTTGAACTCATAAAGTTCCATGTTCGGAATGCTTGTTTGTGAAATTAGATGCATCGAGTGAGGCGGATGTCCGGGAATTGCTGCAGAAAGCGATCGCGACCTATGGCAGACTCGTTGGTGGAGTCACAGTGGGCTAAAAGGAAAAATCATCATGTTCAGAGTTTTAGCAACTACAGAAATGCAAGAGGAAATTTAAGTGACAAAAAAGGTGAATCGGCAATGGTATCTTGCTACGCGACCTGTAGGTTCAATCACAGAATCGAACTATGAATAGAAACAGCTCTTTGACGGTACGAATCAGGGCAAACTCATCATTAAGGTTTTAGAAGAGTAGGGACTAAGAAAACCATAAGAATCTGAAAGAAGTTAAGCATTGGAATCAATACAGTTGAGATAGAACGAACTAGGAGAATCTAACATGGTCAAAGAGCAAATTGTAGACAAACAAGCAAATGTACAGGCAACCCCCAACCTGACACCTGCTCAGGAAGCTTTACAAGCGGTCTGGGAAGAGCATATCGGGCACGAGTTTGGTACTCACAGCCCTGAAGATGCTCTCGCTACGATGGTTGAGGACACGTATGTGAATAACATTCCAGTGATGACTGGGGGAGCCGGAAAAGCAGCAGTGGGTGAGTTTTATTCCAAAGACTTCATTCCCCAGATTCCGCCAGACCTCGAGCTAGTTCCGATTTCGCGCACGATCGGGACGGATCAACTCGTCGATGAAATGGTGGCGAAGTTCACGCATACGATCCAGATGGACTGGATGATCCCTGGCGTTGCTCCGACTGGGAAACGGGTTGAAGTGCCAGTGGTCGGGATTATTCGGTTTCGTGATGGCAAGATAGCTCATGAGCACCTCTACTGGGATCAGGCGAGTGTCTTGGTTCAACTCGGCATGCTTGATCCGGTTACACTGCCCGTTGTAGGGGTTGACAGTGCACGCAAGGTACTTGATCCGAGCTTGCCCTCAAACGCACTGATCGATCGTGCAAGCGACCGCGACTAAAGGTTAGAACAAGCTTTCCATCAATGCTTAAACCTGCGATCGCAGGTCTAAATGTTTCTCAGCGATTGACTGGAATGACATTGAAACAGGTTTGCGAGGTTGTGTTTCTTTGCTCTGATGCTGCCAGCTACATCACTGGGCAACCCTTAGTGATCGATGGTGGATATACAGCAAGTTGATTGAAACAGTTCTATCTAGAACATGAAACTATAGCCCTCTACACACAAGGATATGGCGATGCGTAGACTCGTGAGTTCACCAAACGCCGTTGGCAACCTCACCTTTCAAAACACTGAAGTTCCTACTCCGAAGGCTAACGAGTGCTTGATTCGCGTCAAGGCATTTTCGATGAATCGGGGCGAACTCAAGCGATCGCAAAATGATCCACTGGGTACTCCAATTGGCTGGGATATCGTTGGCGTTGTTGAACAAACAGCACAGGACGGCAGTGGTCCACCCACAGGGACAAAAATTGTTGCCCTCTCTATCCGCTCGGAGGGCTGGGCAGAATATGTAGATTTCGACTCGCTTTCTGGCTATCATTCCCCAGGGCGTATCACATACCGATGCCGCCACACTGCCCGTCGCGGGGTTAACAGCACTGTATGCAGTGGAAAAGGGATCTCGTTTACTAGGAAGTCGGGTGCTGATCACAGGGGCAACAGGGGGAGTGGGACTCTTCGCCATGCAGTTTGCTCGGATGATGGGAGCCAGCGTCGTTGCCCAAATTCGTCAGTCAGCGCAAGAAGCATTTGTGCGAGATTACGGCGCAGATGAAGTGGTGGTGACCGAGACTGGGCAAGAAGCCGAGCAGTTCGCGCCTTATCGACTGATTGTCGATGGAGTAGGAGGTGAATTGGTCGGGAAGCTAACTGCGTTTTTGGCTCAAGGAGGCACCTGCGTTTGTTATGGCAGTAGCAGCGGCAACGAGATGAAGCTGTCCCTGGCAGACTTCTATTCCGAGAATGGAGGGCAGCGCACGCTTTACGGGTTCACACTGTACACCGAAGTAGAGATGGAAAGCGCTAGTTCTGGGCTGGCTCGTCTGCTGAGGTTAGTTGAGCAGGGGCGGCTCAAAACGCATATTGATCGAGCAGTTTCGTGGCGTGAAGCAGACGTAACGTCGGCTGATTTGATCGGGCGCAAATTTTCAGGTAAGGCTGTGCTGCATGTGGACTAATTGTTGTTCATCGGCTGAGTCATGTCAGCCACATAGGAATAGATTATCGCTGAGCTTTATTTACAAAGAATGAAACAATTTACCTTGTTTACTTTCCTGTATCTGGCGCTGGGAGTTTGTCTAACGGCGATCGCGCTTGGATACCCAAACCTGTCTTCGGGTCTTCAAACAAGCTTGTTCGTCAGTGCAGGAGCCTCCTACATTCTTGTCTCCTCAGTACCTTTCCATTTTGGCGTGAGACAGCGATTCGCTTCTATCGCAGGCGGAATTCAGCGGTAATTCTACCCTGGTTGGGGATTGGAGTGAACATTGTTGGGATGATCTGGGAGGTTCAGAGTCAGAACAGAACTGGACGATGGAAACCATTTTAGGAGCGTTTTCGCGGCTAATAGGTGTCTTACTGTTTGTAGAACTCATTGTGATTACATGGAAAGTGAATTCTGAACATTAGTGTCTAAATCGGGATTTGACAAATCATTGTAAGAATTTGGAAGAAGTTGAGTGTTGGAACTCATTACACTCAACTTGGAGTTGGCAAGCTGTCTAAGCAACGCGAGAGATCGTCAAATGTACTGCACCAAAGAACACCATGAATAAGCCAGAGTTTTTTGTCACCCCCGGTTATGGGGAATACATGCTGAATAACTTGCACTACTCGCAAGCGGTAAAAATCGACAATCGAGTGGAGATATCAGGTCAAGGTGGCTGGGATGACAATCTGCAAATTCCCGAACCGCTTGCGGATGAGATTGCCCAGGCATTTCGGAACGTAGAGCGAACCTTGGCAACTGCTGGTGCGGGTTGGGAGCATGTTGTCCATGTCAATTCTTACCATGTTGGCGGGTTTCCTCCAGAGGTTAACGACGTGATGGTCAAGTTATTTCGCCATTACATGCCCAACCACGCTCCAATCTGGACACAGGTAGGAGTCGCGGCGCTTGGACTACCCACGATGCGTATTGAAATTCGCGTGACTGCAATTGTTCCGTGAGTTTTGCAAGCGTCAATAACACAATTTATGCTGCTCGAAAACTGGTCTATTACTTAAAAGGAGAACTCAAACCTGTGAATTCACAAACAACTCAAAATCAACTCACCAGTCCTGCTGACGAGTCAGCAATCCGTGCTTTCCATCACCAGATGATTGATGCTTGGAATCGAGGCAGTGGTGAAGACTTCGCTGCTCGTTTAGCGAAACTGCCGATTTCATCGCGTTCGAGGGAACGCATCTCAAGGGTCGAAAAGCGATCGCTGCATTTAATCAGCAAGCTTTCGATACGGTTGTCAAAGAAACACACCTAGAGGGTGAGGTGAATTTCGTCCACTTCCTGAATCCTCAACTTGCTCTCATGAACGGAATTGTCAGGGTAATGCTGCCCGGACAACCCAAAACTTCACTGTCACGAGATTCGATGCAGCTATTCGTCGTGATGAAACGCGATCAAGATTGGCGGATTGAAGGGCTACTCAATGCCCGGAAGTTGACGCTAGAACGGCAATTCTTCTTGGACGAGTTTGACTCGCTGAGTGAAGAGGCTCAACGTCAAGTGACCGACCTCGTTGCAGGTCTCAAAGCGAGTGGAGTAATCACTCCGACGCAGATTGATGCGAAATAAAACCAATCTCCATCAGGAGGACAATCATGAAACCTCAACTCATTTTCGGAATACTAACGATCGCAACAGGATTGCTCGGAGGTTCATTCACTCATCCCGCGATAGCGAAGCGCTGCTGCGTCAGCGGAGCGGCTCTGAAAGAGCTAGCGCAGATCGCACACAGCATTCCTCCACAACAAACCTCCCCCATTCTGATCGCCACTGCCTACACTGATTTAACCTTACCTACCTTACGCCAAGGCGATCGCGGCAAAAACGTGCAATTGTTACAGCGCATCCTTCAAGACAATGGCTTTTTAGGAGCCGCAGGTGTGAGGTTAGGCAATCCAAGAGGGGCGATCGTCGATGGCATCTTTGGTGCGATCACAGTGTCTGCGGTACGCGATCTCCAGGGACGATACAGAATCCCAGTTACAGGGCGAGTCAATCCAACCACCTGGGAAGTCCTGGATATGCACGAAAACCCCTATCGATCCCCGCTTCCCTGGAAACAACAGAACATTACACAACCATAAGCCACAGAAGATTTCTAATGAACCGAAAGATTCTTTCAACCAAAATCACAACTACAACCACAATCGCAATCACAATTCTGTTCGGCGTACTCCTACTGTTCAATTTTCCATCCCTGGCTCAAGTCAGTTCACAAGTGATTCCCAGAATCGAAGCGATCGAAGGTTCTGAAGGGATTCCACCCAGCTACCGTTTAATCATTAGCCGATCTCAGGACAATGTTTATGTCTTCTGTCCCACTAACTTCGAGCCAGAGTTGAACTATCTGCGAAATGTGAAGGCGATTCAATGTAAGCCGTTTACCAGTCCTTAGAAGTAAACCAGTACGGAGTACCGGACAACTCTACACTTTTAAAGTGGTGAACAAAATGAATGGATAGTGGATAACCGGACAACCATTTTTGCAAACGGCAGTTATACAACGCGGGAAGCAAACAAGGAGCATGTCTAAAAATGGTTAAAGGTAGGTTAGAGGCATTCAGTGATGGGGTAATCGCTATTATTATCACCATTATGGTACTGGAATTAAAAATACCTCATGAGTCAGATTTAGCTGCACTACGTCAGTTGATTCCAACCTTTCTAAGCTATGTGTTGAGTTTCGTGCATGTTGGTATTTACTGGAACAATCACCATCATCTGTTTCAGGCAGTCCGAAAAGTGAATGGTTCAACTTTATGGGCAAACCTACATTTGTTGTTCTGGTTATCATTATTTCCCTTTGTCACCGCATGGATGGGTGAAAATCACTTTGCTGCGTTGCCTGTGGCGCTTTATGGTGTGGTTCTATTGTTGGCTGCGATCGCCTACTTCACTCTGACCCGCACACTTGTTTTTCACCACGGTCAAGATTCCACACTTGCAAACGCTCTTGGTCGGAATTTTAAAGGCAAGTTATCGGTATTGATTTATGCAGTTACAATTCCACTTGCTTTTGCAATCCCTTGGCTTGCATGTGCATTATACGTTCTGGTTGCAGTTCTGTGGCTCATTCCCGATCGTCGTATTGAAAAGGCGTTGAACTCATAAAGTTCCATGTTCGGAATGCTTGTTTGTGAAATTAGATGCATCGAGTGAGGCGGATGTCCGGGAATTGCTGCAGAAAGCGATCGCGACCTATGGCAGACTCGATTATGCCTTTAACAATGCTGGCATTGATCTTGCCGTTAAACCACTGCATGAACAATCGATCGAGGATTTTGACAAGATTATGTCGATCAATGCGCGAGGAGTATTTCTGTGCATGAAATATGAAATTCAACAGATGCTCACCCAGGGCGCAGGCGCGATCGTGAACAATTCGTCCACCAATGGTCTTGTTGCGCTGCCAGGAATCTCTCCCTACGTTGCCAGCAAACACGCGGTGATGGGGCTGACACGCACCGCCGCACTTGACTATGCCAAACAGGGCATTCGGATTAATGCTGTTAATCCCGGTCCCATTGCGACTGATCTAATGGCTCGTAGCGCTGACCAGATAGGCATAACGTTCGATGATCTTGGGTCTATGGTTCCTATCGGTCGGATCGGTCAGGCAACAGAAATTGCTCAAGCGGTTGTGTTTTTTTGCTCTGATGCTGCCAGCTACATTACTGGGCAACCCTTAGCGATCGATGGTGGATATACAGCAGGCTAAATCGCGATCTTGGCAGATATCTTTTTGCGATCGCAGTTCCGAATAGGTGGTTTCTAAGCAATTTGCTGGAATGACCTTGAAACAGGTTCACTATCGCTGAAAGGAGCACCATCAGAATCTGAAAGAAACTGAGTGTTGGAAGTCATCACACTCAAGTAAATGCAATTGGTTTCATAACAAGAGGTAAAAATCATGATACTTGAAAATAAGGTGGCTTTAGGACAGGTACTTTTTGCCGGAGGATCGGGCTTCGTGGGGCGCACTGCCGTCAGGTGGTTCCGCGAGAGGCACCCCAGCGTTCGAGTGCTCGTCGGAGGACGGAATCTGCAATCGGCAGGTGAAGTCGCCCAGGAGGTGGGCGCTGCCGAAGCTGTTGCTATATATCTCGATAAGCCCCGCTTGGGTCTCGGTGATGATGTCACAGTCGCTGCTGTGGTCATGTTGGCTCCCGAAGCCGGACTCAAAGGAGTGAGCTACGCGCAGGACTTGGGCATCCCTTACCTGAACATCAACGCTGCCCTCACTGAAATCGGACCTGAGTTGGCGATGTTCGCGCATCGTGCGACCGCAGCACCCGTCGTGCTCGCCAGTCACTGGATGGCTGGTGCGGCTGTGTTTCTGGCACTCAACAGTGTCAAAAGCTTCGAGGTCATCCACTCCATCCGGATCGGAGCAATCCTCGACGAGAATGATCCAGCAGGTCCAGCGTCGCTCGAAGATATGGAGCGGGTACACGGGGCTGCTCCCCCCGCAATGGTATTCGAGGGTGGGCGGCGCGTATGGCTGTCCGGCGACGCAGCAAAGGGCAAGATCGAATCAATTGACGGTCGCTCACTTGATGCCACCGCATTTTCCACGTTCGATATCGCTAGCCTCCATGCTGCCACTGGGGCACCGAATGTACGTTTTGACCTAGTGACTGACGAATCATCCAGTCGCCATCGGGGCAGTGAGGCAGCGACCGAGATCGTCGTCGAGATTGAGGGCGAAGCCGATGGTCGAACGCAGCGTTCACGATCGATGCTGGAGTTCAAGCGTGGCGCAGCCTCACTAACGGGTCTGAGCGTCGTTCTTTCTCTCGTGTCGGTATTGGGACTGAATGACCGCGCTCCTGCCCGCCCTGGGCTTTACCTACCCGAACTGCTCTCGGATACCGAATGGTTTCTGAATGAACTTCGCAGTGCGGGAGCGACTATCTACGAAGACTCTAAGTCAGCTCTACAGTTTTAAGGCGGTGGAAAAATGGGTAGTGGTATAGAAGTAGTGATAAATCCACTTTCACCCCCTACCGTACAAGGCTTTGAGCATTGAATATCACTACATATTTACCACTACCGAAAAATGATTAATGCAAAGATTTTGCGCCTCGCATTACTGAACAGGAACCCTTCGGCGAGCTTCCAAGTATGAATCTTTCTCGGAGGTTGTGAGTGGTGTCAATCAGTGGATCGAAAATACAACGACACAGGCGATCAATGTTGAAACTGTCGTTTTACCCGATCGGATAGGAGGCACAAGTGATGATGTCCACGGAGTGACAGTCAGTAATGGTTTCCACCCAGTGATGATCGGTCAGGGCATTACAATCAATTGCTTTCAATGTGGGCGTTTCTGGTACAGAGAATACGCTTCACCGGAGAAGAAATAATGAAACGATTTACCCTGTTTACTTTCCTGTACCTCGCGCTCGGAGTTTGCCTGACAGCGATCGCACTTGGATACCCAAACCTGCCTTCGGGTCTTCAAAGAAGCTTGTTCAGCAGTGCAGGAGCCTCCTACATTGTTTGTCTCCTCAGTACCTTTCCATTTTGGCGCGAGACGACGATCCGCTTCTATCGCAGACGGAATTCAGCGGTAATTCTACCCTGGTTAGTGATTGGATTCAATATTGTTTGGATGCTCTGGGAGGTTCAGAGTCAGAACTGGGCAACGGAAGCCATTTTAGGAGCGTTTTCGCGGCTAATAGGTGTCTTACTGTTTGCAGAAATCATTGTGATTACATGGCAAGTGAATTCTGAACATTAGGGTCTAAATTGGATGATGCCGAAACAAACTCGTTTCAGCAACGCGAGATAGAGTAAATATATAGTGAGCGGGCGAAGGAGCTTGCGCTGGAGTTCGCGAGCCACAACACAGAGATGGAGGTACTCAGACGGAGCGAAGTGTGTGTTCTTGAGCCATCGACCGTTTGAAAAATAGGGTTAATGTCAGTAGACCGAAAACTTCTGCGATTGCCTACGGCTTGACTCGAAGCTGATCGCTCTGTGATGGGAACTCTCTCATCTTCTACCGCTTGTATTTCTTTTCCTAACTGACAGTTGGCGGACTTCCCGAGGGAAGTCCACTGAGTCTAATTCCTCTCTCTTTGCACCAGGCTCGATTGGAGCGGGTTCGATAAATTTTATCCACCCCTGAAAGGGTAACTCAAAGTTTCCCGGTGGGGGTTGAGGAAAAGGGCAAAGCAAGTTTTTTTTATAAGGGGTTGCATCCTGCGAGTGCGAATTGCAAACCACTTAATTAGTGCCTTTTTTCCTGAAGAATACCACACTTGACTATAAGTTCCAGCTTAACTCAAGGAACTTACGTAGTCTAAATGGAATGTCTGTTGAAGAATGAGAACAACTAGGTAAATGTCGAGTCAGCGCCTTCGCTCGCATTGAACCCAACCCATTACATTCATTCAAAAGGTGAAACCATGAAACTTTACTATCGCGGTGTTATAGCAGTTGCCGTGGCAACGATAGGCTACTATTTTTGTGTCAATCAATTACTAGATTTGAGTAATCCAGAGGTTAAAAATCCTCTTCTCAATAACATCATAATTTTTGTCTTTTATTTCTGGATTTGTTTGATCTGTGGACTCGCTGTGTATTTGTACGAACGCTTACAACGCAATGAGTTTGAATCGAAACGGCAATTACAGGTGTTTTTACATGGCGTTTCTCACGATTTGCGTAACCCCGTGACAGGCACATTGATGGTGCTGAATAATTTACTGCAAAATCCAGATGCAACAATTGCTATACCCCGCTCGATTTTAGAACGGATGGTGCAAGGGAGCGATCACCAACTCCAACTGATTAACTCCTTACTCGAAGCTCATGCGAGTGATGTGCAAGGCATTGTCCTCCACACTGAACCCATTCAACTCAGTGAGTTGGTCAGTTCATCAGTGGCTGACTTAGAACCAATCCTGGAACAAAATCAAGCCACGCTGAAGAATTTAGTGCCTGAAGATTTACCGTTGGTGGCTGCTGATTTAACTCAACTATGGCGCGTTTTTAGTAATCTAATTACAAATGCAATTAAACATAATCCGCCTGGGTTGATGATAACGCTGAATGCTACAGCCGGAGCAAAAATGATTTGCTGTAGTATTGAGGATAACGGCGTAGGGATGTCGAAAGAACAATGTGAGCGCCTATTTGAACTGTACTTTCGTTCTTCCCATATGCAAAACTCTTTAGGTTTAGGATTGGGATTGTACTTGTGCCGTCAAATTATCCATGCTCATGGTGGTGAAATTGGAGTCATTAGCTCTCTTGGTGCGGGGACAAAATTTTGGTTCACGATCCCAATTAAGGGTTCTATAGCTACGAATACGACCCCTCAAAGCTCGAAAGCCAGAACAGAAGACAGCCCTTTAAGCAAGTTCATGGCTCTAGTCCCGCCTATAATTTGATTTACCGTGGGGTTCCCTATCGTATCGAGCCGAATACAAAGTAGAGTAAAGTTCCTGTACAACCAGTAGCGGCGTTGCATAATGGAGGGATGAATTGAGGAAAATGGTAATACAATGCCCAGAGTGCAAGTCTACGCATATCCGGAAAAATGGCAAGCGAAGAGGTAAACAGAATCACATTTGTGTGGATTGCGCTGGTCAATTCATCGTTGACTATACCCCTCGTCAAGGGTACAGCGATGAAGTTAAACGGGAATGCCTAAAAATGTCGGTTAATGGTATGGGATTCCGAGCCATTGAGCGAGTTAAAGGTGTACATCACACAACCATAATTTACTGGCTTAAAACTTGTTGGGCAACTCCTTCCTGATGCCTATCAACCAGAGACTGTGCCTGAGGTAGGGGAACTCGATGAACTGAAACCTGGCGTGGGGTCTAAAAAAACAAAATCTGGCTGTGGACAGCCGTTGACCACTTCGGTCCAGGAATTTTAGGTTGGGTCTTAGGTGACCAGAGCGCTGAAGCCTTTGCGCCATTGTGGGCAATTGTCAGCTGGTGGCAATGCTATTTTTAGATCACTGATGGTTGGTCAGTCTACCCAGGTTTTATTGCCGATGGCGATCAAATTGTTAGCAAGACCTACATGACGCGAGTCGAGAGTGAGAATACACGACTACGGCATTATCTGGCGCGATTGCATCGCTTGACCTTGTGTTACTCCAAATCTAAGGAAATGCTCAGATATGCGATTCATTTCAGGACTTACGCAACTGGCTCACGCGAGCGCCATTCAATAGTACGGATGTATTATTTACAGCGAACCGCCAAAGAGGCTCTTACTCAAATTAGTAATAGTAATTGATAGCGTG
>NZ_JACJOK010000110.1:0-3435 GCF_014695505.1 Trichocoleus sp. FACHB-90 | reverse complement strand
ACCCACATGGGCAAACGCGAAAGCTAAGAACATCGGAAGCCGGATGCACCGAAAGGGGCACGTCCGGATTTAACTGGGAGGGGCGGGAGATAATACTCCCCCTCGACCCAACCCCAGCTAACTCCCGATGAAATTACTGAATTAGATGCGATCGCAGAGTTAGACCGCATTTTTACTAAAATTAACGCGATGCTTGCTGCTCAAAATGCCAATCATTGATGAGGTCAAGCAGGCTATCGGAGAACGAGCCAACCTTAGGTGATCCGTGCCAGTTTTGAAGTTATGTTGTTGCTAGACAGCTAATGCCGTTAATCAAGAAAAATACTTCGCACAAATAGCTTTCTGGTAGATAGTCATATCCACAAAAAGTAACCGACAGCGATCGCGCTTTACGCCACTTTGCGATCGCTACCAAAACCCTGATCATCTCAAACAGCTAGACGACCAGCGTCCCAAAGTAAAATGTAGTCAACAACCCCTACCCCTAATTCATCCCATGAACTAATGGTCTTCTTAGCGCAGGAGGCAATAATCGCAGAAGAAAAGTTAACCAAGTACCTGCTTGTGCCATTGCCGAAAGATGATAAATCCCAATTTCTTGCCAGGGCTGGGTACACAGTGGATAATTGGCAGCAACTTGAACAAGACCTACGCACTCAAGTCTTAACTCAACCTGCCGAACAGATTGAAGTTAATCGCTATGGCGAGAAATATGCCATTCGTGCGTGTCTGCGAGGAATAAATGGGGTTGAACTCAATATCCTGACCATTTGGATGGTTGCAAATGGTACGACTAAATTTGTCACCTTAGTGCCAGATAAAGGAGCCAATTGATGAAGGTACAGCACCCTCTCTTTTCCCAAGTTGCCCTGGCTCAGAATTTACCAGAACACGGTCTGAAGCGGGGCGATATTGGGACAATTGTGGAACATTACCCCATGCCTGAAGGGGAGGAAGACGGGTATAGCTTGGAAGGGTTTGATCTACCTCAGGTGACGCTGGAAGTCGCCGCCTCGCAAATTATCCCTGTCGCTCAGTGGCAGCAGGAAGAAATGATTGTAGGCAAATTACGTCAGCTATCAAAATCGAGGCGGCTGCAATTGGAAGACTATCTAGATTTTCTCTTGCAAAAAGAGCAGTCAGAGAATGTGAGTGTTTAAGGCGCTTCGCGCACACCTAGCGATCGCATTCATCAACGCTTGAGAGAGAACCTTAGAAGCTTTGATCAGTAGATGAGTTGGTCTGACGATTCACCTATTAGACTATTAGACTATGATGTTGTTGGCATTAATCTGTACGAGTGAGCGAAATCGTCAGACAACTGTACTGAATTCCACTACAACCCTATTGGCTTCAGGCTCAATGTCTCCATCAGTTATTGAAAACTTTGTAGTTGGGATAGTAACAAGCATTGTAACAGCCCTTGCTGTTTGGCTATGGGAAAAGGTACGCAAATCCAGAATCCTAAATCGAAGGGCTGCCTTTTTTGGTCTTTTACCCAAGGAAACATGCCTTGCAGTAATGAATCATAATCCTAAAAGCCCGAATACAATGTCTCATTCAGACGTGCAGACATTGATTGAAGTTGTTAGGCTTGTCGATGAAATTGGCTCCAAATTAATAATTGCTCCCTTCGATGAAATACTGGAACCTGCTGGAGGAACGACTGAATTTTGTATAGGTGGCCCAGACTCCAATCAGAGAACCAGAGTGCATTTAGAAAATTTTCTTAAGGGGATTCATCTGAAACCCTACGAGCCAGGCGATCCTGATAATATTGCAATTGTTACCAAAAACGAAAAATTTAGGTATGAGAAAAACAAGAGCGAGTATGCTGTTTTAGCAAGACTCTATCCTAGTTATACTTCTCATCCTGTGATTTTAATTTGTGGACAGACAGGGAGAACTAATCAGGGAGCTATTCACTATTTAATTCAAAATTATGATGATTCTTTGAGAAAAAAATTTGGAAATAAAAAACAGTTTTGCCTAATCATTACATTACAGTCGCCTGCAACATACGGATACAAATCTGCAAGACTAGAGAAAGATTTGACAGATACAGCGTTTATTCCATTTGCATAGTAAATTTCTGACTATGAGCGAATGTATTGTTTTTTTCGCGACGGCTTGGGGGCCACATTACGGAGGGATTAATTCTTTCAACTACGATCTCTGTAAAGCTTTGGCTAAATTGACTGCTCCCAGCGTAAGCGTTGTTTGCATTGTTGAAGATGACATTGTTGAAGATGAGGATGAAGGTAAAGATAAGCCATCTGGTCTAGAACTTTGGAGCTTACCTTCTGTGAAAAGATCGAAACAAGATATAGACAATGTTGTAGATAAACTTAAAAGTCGCCAGCTAACTGCTGTATATGTAATAGGGCATGACGTACACACTGGATCAAGAGCAATTGCAGTATCGAAGCATCTTAGCGTTCCAGTCGCCATATTTCATCACATGGATTACAGGGCATACAAGCCCTTCCAAGGCAAAAATGATAGAAAACAGCTTGATCATCAAAAGAATATTCTGAAAGAAGCTAATATTGTCTTTGCTATCGGCCCTAAATTGGAAAAGACTGCAAAAGACAAGATTCGTGGAAGGGAAGAAGCAGTCAGTGTCATAAAAGTTCAGCCAGGTCTAGCAGAGATAGAGCCAGTAGAAATGCCATCCTGCTTCTCAGCAATTACTTTTGGACGGGTTAATCGAGAAAACACCTTACTGAAACAGATAAATTTAGCTGTAGCTAGTTTTGGGAGAGCAGCAGGAAACAAGGCAAATCCACTTGGAGAAGATCCTGGCATTGTAGTGATTGGATTGTCTAGAGAGGAGCTAGATACAGAGTATCAGTTGCTCAAATCGCTAGTGGAAGAACATGCGCGAAGAGCCGTATCAATTTATGGTTGGTCATATGATAACAATCGAGACAACCTTTTTGAGGAGCTTAAAGGACATAGTGTTTGCATGATGCTTTCTATTTACGAGGCTTTTGGTCTTGTTGGACTAGAAGCAATAAGTGCTGGAGTCCCGTTGATTCTTTCAACGAATACTGGTTTATATAAGGCAATAACTCAACCTCCTCCTGACGGACTAGGAATAACCTATCCGTATCCAGTTGAAATTTCAGGATCATTGAACGAAGACACGCTGCCACATAGCGATATTGAAGAAGTTGTAAAACATCTCTATGCAATAGCCACTAACAAAGATGAAGCAAAGAGAAAGGCTAGAGAACTTAGAGAAAAGTTATATGAATCTTGGACATGGGAAAACGCAGCTCGCCAAGTTTTTGCAGGACTTGAAGATAGATTAAAATCTGGCTCTACCGAACATAGTATGTAAAATAAACTGAAACTAGCTGGCAAAATGCCAAGTCAGAAAACTTCTTAATTTGAAATTGTTGAAGTTTCTAAACCCATAACCTCTTCGTT